>NZ_VOYP01000054.1:0-17424 GCF_013420235.1 Acinetobacter sp. YH01022
TTGAAAACATTTAGAATATTAAGTGAACGCTATCGAAATAGACGGAAAAGATTCGGTTTACGCATTAACTTAATCGCTGCACTGGTAAACCGGATAAATTTTCAATAATGACTTTCGCAAGAGATCTGATAATACTTTTAGATAATAATATGTGAAGGTTATCGCATTTTTGTTATAGTATTTAAGTAAGGGTAATCATTCACATTTAGATCCAGTTTTACAAAATTTCGTTGAGAATCTATCCAAAATGCGCAATACAACTCTAGGGTGGCAAACTATATGAGTCAAACAGCGAGTTATTTAGATACTCAATCTATTTTTAATTTAATTGGGCAGCATGCTGAGTTAAGCCTCATATTTCAGATGGTCAGTGAATGGCTAGAAGTCCGGATACCAGATTCAATGGTCTCCATTATGTTGTACTCTGAAACAGAACAAACTTTAAATTTAATTAGTGGTAGCCAGCATTTTTCCAACCGATATATAGAAACGGTCTCTGATCTAAAAATAGGTCCACATGTGGGAGCATGTGGTGCGGCAGCTTTTCACCGCAAACTGGTGATTTGTGAAAATTTAGCGATTGACCCCAACTGGGAAGCTTTCAATAGCCTGATTCAAGAAGAGAATCTCAACGCGTGTTGGTCAATGCCGATTATTAATGCGCAGGGAACCCTCTATGGAACCTTTGCAACCTATTACCGTTCTCCCAAGTGTCCAAGCTCTACTCATATTAAATTGATTACTCATGCCGCGTCTTTAGTTGCCTTGAGTATGGACCTGCATGCAGAACGGCAACAGAGACTGGCGTTAAATGACAAATATCGGTCTTTCTTCACTTACCATCCCGATGCCATTTTTGAACATAATCCTGCAGGTATTATTCTGGATGTTAATCTTGCATCTAAAGACCTCACCAAATTAAATCCGGAACAGACTAGAGGCTTACATTTCTCAAAATTTATCTGCCCTGACTTTCAAGCTATAGTTCAAACTGCATTTGAACAGGCCTTGCAAGGCAACAGCCAACACCTGGAAATTCAGGCAAAGAATGCCTTGGGGGAATGTTACTGGCTAGACCTCACGTATTTACCTCTTCAACAAGCTCAGCAGGTGGTCGGTGTATTTGGGATCGCCCGTAATATTACCGAGCGGCATGAAACCGAAGAAATGTTACGTTTACTGAAACGTAGTGTCGATGCGAATCCTCATGGCATAGTGCTGACCAATGCTTCTGCACACCATGCTATTGAATATGTTAATCCTGCTTTTGAAAGCCTGACCGGTTATAAAAAAGAAGATGTGCTAGGTCAGAACTGTCGTTTTCTGCAAGGTCCTGATACCGACCCGAAGACAATTGATAAAATACGCAACGCACTTCAAGAACAGCAAGAAATCCAGATCACCCTAAAAAACTATCGTAAAGATGGCAGCTGGTTCTGGAATCAGCTGGTATTGGGGCCGGTTTTTGATGACAAAAATTTTTGCACCCATTTTATTGGAATTCAGCAAGATATTACCCAGCAGCGGGCAAATAGCGAATATATCGCCCGTCAGCAGACCCACGATAGTCTAACTGGATTAATTAATCATCATACCTTTGAAGAAATACTGGATACGACCTTCCATTTGCACCATGACAATCACCGATCACTCATTGTCATGTATGTGGATCTAGATGGCTTCCAGCCTTTAAATCAAGGTTTGGGCCACTTCATTGGCGATCAACTTTTGATAGCTGTAGCCAATCGTCTGCGTCAGGTTATCCCAGAAGAGCATATCATTTCACATTTTTCAGCAGATGAATTTGGCATACTGCTAAATAAATGTGATGATTTAAAACAGGTCGCTGTGCTTGCAGAGCAAGTCTTAAAAAGTCTGTCAGCTCCATTTAATATTCATGGTCATAAAATCCATATTAGTGCAAGTATTGGCATTGCAGATGATGATCCTCAAATAGAAAAATCTAACGAATTGCTGCATCATGCCATACATGCAATGAGTGAAGCGAAAAAAGAAGGGGGCAATACCTGGCATTGGTATGCTTTTAACTCTACGCGCACTCCGAAAATCGACTATGTGCTGATGCGCCATGAGTTAATGGTTGCCGTAGAAGAAAAACAGTTCAGGTTAGTCTATCAACCGGTTATTGATGCTGACTCAGGACAATTAAAAAGTGTAGAAGCCTTGATTCGTTGGCAGCATCCGCAAAGAGGTTCCATCTCTCCAGCAGAGTTTATTCCATTTGCTGAAACAACCGGTCAAATTGTAGTGATTGGCCAATGGGTATTACAGCAAGCCTGCCAGGATATCGTCGATTGGAACAAGAAAAATGGCACTAATCTGAGTGTAGCTGTCAATCTTTCCCCGCTACAGTTTAAGCGCACCGGCTTTTTACATGACTTACAAGAAACCCTGGCAGATACCCAGTTGCAGCCCGAGTTGTTAAAAATTGAAGTTACCGAAACCATGTTAATCGCAGGTGCTGACCGTTCGTTAGAAATTTTAAAGGCTGTTCGTGACTTGGGCATCAAAGTCTCTGTCGATGACTTTGGCACAGGATACTCCAGCCTGAGTTATTTACGTACTTTACCTGTGGATGAGATAAAACTCGATCGCAGTTTTATTGAACATTTACCTCAAAATGAGAAAGATGGCGCGATTGTCGCTGCAATTATTGTCATGGCTCATCAACTTGGATTACAAGTGGTTGCTGAAGGCATAGAAACTCAAGCTCAGGCGCAGTTTTTAAAAAACTATGATTGTGACCATTTTCAAGGTTACCATTTTGCTCACCCCGCTTCGCTTAGCGAGCTCAAGCTTAATTATAAACGGGTAGAATTGGTATAAAACTCAATACGCTCTCTCCGCCTAATAACAGATACAGTTGCGTCCGTTATTTTTAGCCTGATAAAGTTTATTATCAGCCATTTTAAAAACCTCGGTCACATCATCTGAGCTTTTAGGCCAAAAGGCAATTCCAACAGATATGGTAATAGGTTCGATAAAATTGAAGTTACTAGATTCGATTGTTTTTCTTAAACGTTCCGCAGCATTATAAGCAACCTTCGTATCTGAAGTCGTCATTAATACAATAAATTCCTCTCCTCCTATCCGACAACAGATGTCTTCATCCCTGAAATTATTTTTCATCAAGCTGGCCAGGGTTTTTAAAACGGCATCTCCTTGACCATGACCATAGCGATCATTCACCTGCTTAAAATAATCGATATCAATCGCTAGCACAGTAAAATCTCGTCCTAAGTTCATCACTTCTTTTAAGAAGATTTGCATCCCCCGCCGGTTATATAAACCGGTCAGTGGATCAGTATTCACATGTTGACGCAATTCAGCAATCTTCTCACTGAAGGTTTGCGAACTGAGTAACAATGAGGTTCTAAACTTTAAAACCTCAAAATACCAAGGATCAACTTGTTTAATGTTCTCCTGAATGTCAGGCTGATTGAGCATGCTGGCCATTTTTGCCAAGCTATTTAACGGTGAAGAAATAAAGCGCGACATTCTCCAGACAATAATAAAAATAAAAATATAAAAAATTAAAATGCCGACTGAGACTTTTAAAAGAATAACGTTAGCCTGCCTAAACAACTCTTCCGTCGGTTGCTGGGAGACGACAATCCAGTTCACACTGGGAATGTAGGCAAAACCTGCCAAATTCTCGATTCCCCGACTATTGATTAACCGGACACTTCCCATGCGAGTACGGATCATATAATCCAGCCCGGTATTATTGATAATTTTTTCTCCGATTCTGCTCGGATCGGGATGAAAAATAATTCGATTATCCTGATCAATGACATACATATAACTTTTCTTAAAGTCATATTCGGTAGAAAGCATTTTCTGGATCAGATTATTTTTTTGTAAATAAATCGTGCCCCCCACCATGCCCTGATATTTTTTATTGCGGTCATAGATCGGTTGAGATAGCAGTACAATTAGATTATGTTTAACTGACCAATAAGGGGGAGAAATATAAGTACTTTTATGCTTTAAGGATTCAGTAATTCCCACTGTTTTATATAAAATATGGGGACTCAAGTTTAAACTTCGAGGTGCAAAAGAAATAACTCTGCTTTGCTTATCCACAACCAATACACTGTTAAATTTGTTAGATTGATGTTTAAGACGCTTTGCTTCTTCTTGGATTAATTGGGGATTAGAAAAATCCTGCCCTAACAGCTCAGCACTATATTTTAATTCTTTGAGCATATCATCGAAATGCTGATCTGCGCTGTTGGCAACCTTTGAGGCATATTTGACATTCACTAAAAGTGAATTCTGAATTAATTGGTCTTTAATGACATAATTGAGAATAAATACAGAAACAATAAATAAACACGAAACACTGAGGATAGTCGAAATCAAAATCAGTTTGCGAAGATTTAATTTAAGTGCCAAGAGAATCTGTTTCAAAAACCTGATCCCAAACTATTGTGACTATATTTATATTTTATAATACATTTGATCAATAAGTTAATAAATTCATGTCTAATAAACTCAATGAATGCTATTTTTTAAACCTCAGGTTTGAGTGTGCAGATGCATAAGCTACTCAGTAAAATCACGACAAGTTATTGAATAGAAATTAAAACTTAGCTAAACCTGAAAAATAGACCAAAGATAGCCTCCAATTTCAATGGGGTTATTCAGTTGTTCTCAAACATATGGATACTTTCTGACCAACTATTGCGGATTTAGGAGCTGAATAATCGGTGTCATGCTTAGGCTATTTTCTAGAGAAAAAGCCAGCATACATCATGGGCATATGATCCTTTTCCTTTCTTTTTTGGGCATAAGTCCATCAGTTAAATACGATCTCTGATCGGGCAGGATCTGGACTGGCTCAAATCTTATCTTGCCAGATCACATCGTTGTCTGCTTTTCAAACCCGACATAAAACTGCTCCATCAGCAGCCGCGTTCCACCAGCAGACAGCTAAACCCACAATCCCATTCAAATAGCTTAACCTTGTACTTGATCGTAAATATATCCACGTCTTTACCTTCACGCTTCGCCCACAGCAGCAAGTAACCTGAACCGCAGGTCGGATCATACATGGGAAGCGAGCGCTATTTACCTTGGGTGACCATCTTGGACGATAAGGTTGATATCTTTTGCGGGGTATAGAACTTGCCGGGTTTTTCTTTCCGGCACCGGAAGTAGACTCGCCAATCCTGTATTCGTGAGCATACCCTACTACATCGGCTTCAGTATTGGAAATATCAAAATCAATATCATCTAAATGACTGAGAGCTTTTACCACCAGTTGATTACGGTTACTGGCATTATTGCCGAATTTAGTGAAGTTCAGATACGGGTCTTCAAACAGGTTGGAAAGTCATCGGCAGAATCAGTACCCAGATTACTTTGTTTAATTGACTTAAGGGCACAGTAAATCATCCAGAATAAATTCTCCCTGACAGCCACGCTGCACAAGGCTATAAAACAGTTGTTTTAGGGTTAAGTCCTAACCCGCTTCTTCAAATAGCATTGTTTCTGATTTCTTTAATATATGACACATGCTCAAGATTGTTTTCATCCAGATCAAGGATATAACATCTTCACCCTCTAACAGCTCATTGGCAAAGTTCACCGCTTTCTGACAGGTATTTAAAGAAAATAAAAACCAAGATGTAATCACGCAATTCATCTTCTCCTATGCTGCCACGCAACATATTAGTAATATTCCAAAGTTGTTTTTGTAGCTATTGCAGTTATACCAGGGTCATGCAGAATTCATCAGTTTAATTTTTTATAAGTATAGTTTAGTTTGATAATCAAAAGTTTCCAGCGCTATAGGACTTCATTTGTCGCTGCGATTGGACTTTGTCCAATCTTGCATAGAAATGCGCGACACATGATAAAAATTGTAGCAAGTTGCTACACACTTTAAAGCTTCGCTGATCCCAACATCCAGTTTAAAGCATAGTCATAAAGACTGTAGTAAGTTGCTACACTTTTTAAATAATTTCTTTACCAAAAATCTCATTCAAACGCGCGCGATTTTGCTGAACGAAATCGGGATCATTTTTCAGTTTATATTTCATCTCTTTCTTGAAGTCACTCATGGAAGCACCCGCCACAGCAAAATCCATTTGGAACATAATATCGTTCACAATCACGTTGGCCTGAGAGTCAGTTAGGCAGCCTTCGGTCTTAAACCATTTGCTGAACTGTTTATAATTCGGATCATTGGCATAGATATACCAGGAACGGACTGTCAGATCGAATTTTGCCCCCAGCTCTTTTACAATGGCATTGTCATCAAAATCGACATCCAAGTAGATTTGGGTCTTTTCGTTGCTGTGTGGGATCACCGCCTCAGTATGTCCATTCACAATTTTAAAGCGCACACCCACCACAGGACGGCCTTTCTTGATGGTGTCATATTCGAGTTTAAGGCTGGTTCTTTGATTAATTTCTTCAACAATCTTATCCAGCACATAACGTCTGAAGTCGACCCAGCGATCATATTTTTTTTCGCCAATGTCAGTAAGTGCCTTGATATTTTCCAGTGACAGTTCAACCTCATAGCAGTCTTGATTGGCATATTTGAACTCGTTTTTAATAAAGTAGGAATACAGACTCATACTGGTTACCGAGTCTAAAGCAAATAAATCCTTTAATTGGTAAGTGGTAAAATTGCCGCTTGCCAGACGGGTAAAATAAGGTAGTACTTCACTGGTAAAACGGATCTGCAAGGCATTTTTGGCATCATCTTCCCAACGCAGTTCTCGAATAATTGGAACTACCGAATGGACTTTTTTAACCTTGCGCTTGCTTTCATCTACGGGTTCTTCAATGACAAAATGGGCCACCCGGGAGGACAGCTCTTTATAGATCCGGTCAATCGCGACATTAATGGAATTCTTTTTATCCAGACCCAGCAATTCGCCTAAATCATCTTTATGCAAATAAATGTAGGTTTGCTCGGTAATTTCACGATCTTGATTATTTTTTTCACCATAGTTGGCCACTGCCATCGCATAAAGTAACGCTTTGTACTCATTGGATGACAGTTCGATCGGTCGGATCAGTCGATTGCTGGTACTGACCACGCCATTATGTCGAATATTGCCAATACAATACGGTAAGTATTCTATTTCTTCTTGTTCATTCAGCTTGTTCATAGGTGGAAAAAAAAAGTTATTTTCTACATGTTATACACAAAAGTGGAATCTCATGCAAATTATCCACCATTTTAACTCAGGCAAACCGATCCTTGGCCAAGAAACTCTTAAATCCCAAGCTAAGAGTGGAAAGCTTGTCACTCTGTTTTGCCATTTAAAACACTTTTTAAACATGAAGTGGAAAGCCATATTAAAAATTCACTTTTTAGTGACAAAGCTTCCACTTTTAATATTTCTCAGAAATCTTTAAGTCAGCTAAAAAGGGAAAAAAACCATTAAGCCCTGTAATAAAGTGGAAAGAATAATAAAAAATACACCTTAATAGTGACAAAGCTTCCACTTTTAGACAGTCCAGAAGTGAAAATGTACAGTCGCCTTGATGAAATTAGCAACAAACAGTTTATCCACAGGATAAAAATATCAAAATGACAAGCTTTCCACCTTTAAGGTCAAATAATTCAACTTATCAACAGATTAAAATATTGAATTTAAATAATTTTGTAAGATAAATTTAAGTTTTTTTTTAAACCCGTGACAACCCTTCCACCATAGTGACAGACCTTCCACCTTTCAGTGACAGACCTTCCACCTTTTAGTGACAGACCTTCCACCTTTTAGTGACAAGTCTTCCACCTTTCAGTGACAAACCTTCCACTTTTCGGTGACAAACCTTCCACTTTAAAATCTATAAGATATTGATTTTAAAAAATAAAAAAGTGCTCTAATTATAATTAACTAATTATATTAATTAATACTAATTATAATTAGCTAGCTATATTTTATAAAAAAATCAATTTGTTTGTTTTTTATTCATAATCAGATTATAACTTCAAACTAAGCACAACAAGGTGTAGCAACTTGCTACAAAGTTCTTTATATTACAATAACTCAAGTGAGGATAATTATGACAACTCGGTCAACTAAAATCATTGCAGTGGCAAATCATAAAGGTGGTTGTGGAAAAACAACCACAGTCGTTCATCTAGCGTCTGAACTAGCCGACTTGGGTAATAAAGTATTGGTGATAGATTTAGATCCTCAGGCCAATGCAAGCTTACATATCGGATCAAGACATCCAAGTGAAGTTGAAACCACGTCGGCTGAATTACTACTGGGTGATTTAAACCTATTATCGGATGCCCTGGAAGAAGAAACCAATTTCAAAAACGTTTCTTTAATTTATGGTTCACTCAATTTAGGTAAAGCTGAAGATCAACTCAAAGATGATGCCCCAAGACCATCTGAAGAACTCTCCAATAAGTTGGAATTATTAAAAGGATTGTATGACTTCATCCTGATTGACTGTCCTCCAAGCCTAAAACTGCTCACCAGTAATGCATTGGCAGCCTCTACCCATGTGATGGTACCAATTGAGTCAGGTTCACAATATGGCTTGTATGGAGTAACTGACTTGATTAACCATTTAAGTAAAATCAGACGGGTCAATCCTGAGTTAAAACTTTTAGGCGCCTTGTTGATTAAACATGATGAACGTCAAAACGTCTGTAAATTGATTAGAGATGAAGCTTTAAGCCAAGTCGGTGAACTGTTAAAAACCACCATCCCAATGAGTACTAAAGTGAATCAGGCCGCAATTTTGCAACAGCCTTTATTCAGTGTAGATAAAAACGCTAAAGTTCGTAAAGCTTTCCAAGATTTAGCCAAAGAAATCATCAATCGTGTTGAATAAAAGCCTGCTGAGAATATTATGGTAAGTACAAAAGAATTGCTGGCACAACGTTTACAGCAAAATACTCAAAAGCATCAACAAGCTCAGCAAGAGCATGTTAATGATGTGAAAGAATTGCGTCGTAATGTACAAATTACAGATATCCAGCCAAGCCCAAATCAGCCAAGAAAAATATTTAATCCACAAGATATAGAAGACTTGGCAGCATCGATTGAAGAAATTGGCTTGTTACAACCAATTGCAGTGCGACGGATCCATGACAAATATGAATTAATCGCTGGTGAAAGACGCTTGAAAGCGCATCAAATTCTCAATAAAAACACCATTGAAGTGATTGTGATTGATGCATCTGATGAAGAAGTAGCACTGTTAACGCTAGCGGAAAACCTAAAACGGGAAGACTTAACTGATTATGAAATTTATGTGGGCTTAAGTTCACTGGATGAGAAACTAAAAAAGAACAAGCAAAAACTGGCAAAATCCTTAGGCATGAACCGGGAAGATATGTATAAATATTTATCTTTCGAAAAATTACCTCAAGAGCTGATTGAAGATTTAGAGCAACAACCGGCATTGCTGGCACGAACTGCCGCAACAGCAGTCAAAAAGTTTCTCTCCGATTATGAAGAAAATTACAGCAATGCTAAAAAAGCACTGCTAGAAGCCTGGGCGAAATTACTGAAAAAAGAAGTAGAGCAAACAAAACTGGCAGTATTGGCAGAAAAAATTCTCAAATCGAAAGAAACCAAACAACCCATTAAAACGTCAATCGTGCATAAAATCGAATATGAGGGGAAAGTCGCTGGCAATATCAAGTTTGATCACAATACTTTAAAAGTATCATTAAAGATAAGTGAATTTGATGATCAAAACTTACAGGAGCTGGAAAACCTGTTGAAAAAAATGCTAAATCAGTAATAGAAAAAGGTGTAGCAAATTGCTACACCTTTTTCATTAAGTCGTGAACAATTAGCACCTAAATCAGGATAAGCAGTACTCAAACTAAACGATTATTGACTCAATCAGAATTTAAATAGCTTAAGAAAAATGGGTGACTAAAAAAATCATGCTTAGTATTTAAATTTGAAGTATTTATATATTTTTTGAATTCAGATGCTATAAATTTCTGGTTTTTTATTCGAAAATAAAATGTTAATTCAATTTAAAAAGATTTTTTCTTAATGCTCACCATATTGTTTCAGCAGAAATTATGCCACTTGAATCAAATACTTTTTCAGTGCAAATTAAAACCTTGTCAATGAGTCAGGGAAATAAAGAGGTGATCAATATTGATTTTGATGATTATGAGTTTGCCAATGCATTGATCAGTAAAATCAAAAAAGTCCTGAAATAAAGTTCTAATTATATGAATACATGAGCACTACATAATATAGATTTAGCTCTCAATCCATATTTAGCTCACTATTCGGGTTAGGGGGCTATAAGTGAGATGGGAAACGCTTTTCTGGGGAGAAAAGGTATCTGATAATTATTTGATTACATATTAAGGGAACAATTTTACTAAACAGCAACAAGAATTATGGGGGCTATCATTTTAAAGCACACTGTATTTTTTCCATATTTCATCTTGATGTTCCTTCATCAGAAATGTTGTTACCTTGTTCGAAGTTTAGAATGATTTAAGCTCCGATTTTTGTTTTCCAGATGCATACCCTTTTACTTAATAAAGCAGAAACAACAAAACGTTAAGTGATAAAAATAACATGATTGAGATTTTAAACTACCCGTTTAAAAATCAAAGATAAGTGCTGATGTCGCGATGCATAATTCGTTTTAATTTGATCATGATTCATTCTATAGCTCAACTTTTCAAGCCTGAAATTGCTTAAAAATACGCCTTCGATAGTGCTAAGTGTTTTTTAAGTTTACAGACCTAAGGTGATCACCAAGCTGTTTATGTGTGGTGAAAAGAGAATGATGAAATTCAATTTGGATGATCGTTCATTTAGTAAAACCTACTATCTGGATCGCAATACCCATCCATTAAAAGTTAAAAAAAACATCAATAATCAGAAACTTTTAGAACAAAAAAATTATTCTATTTCTTCTGTTGTGGTCTTAAAAAATTCATCACTTCGACTCGTGGTGAAAACCGTGCAACGAAGCGAGATCGCTGAACGGAACATGTTGGAAAACTTTATCCGTGAGAAATACCGCCAAGTCCATCAGGCCTCAGTCTGTGAATTTTCTTCTACCCTGTTTGCCGGTTATGTTGGGACTGAGATGCAGGTCGTGATTGGTATGGAGCATTTAAGCACGGTAGATGCTTTTCTTGAACGGTATCTAGATGCGTCGATTGAACAGATACTCACTCAATTAAGTAATGTACCAGTGCAAAGACCGCAGATTGTTGAGATTGGCAATTTGGCAGCTTTGGATATGGATAAAGCCAAATTGATGGTGGCTTTTCTGGTGTTTCATTTATCGCAAAAAAATATTGATTGGGCCGTGTGTACCGGTACTGCAGCGGTTCGTTATGTATTGCAAAAAATGGGGTTGCAGTTTTATGTCATTGAAAAAGCCGACCCTGAAGTGTTGGGGGAAGCAAAACTTCAATGGGGCAGTTATTACCAGCAGAAACCTTATGTGCTTGCCATTGATGTAGCTGCAGCATTGCAGTTTACTCAGCAGTTTTACAGTTTCTCTGAATCAATTGACCAGTAGTTCGTCTTGGTAGATATACGGAATTTTAAAATGATGAATCATTTTTTTAAGGCCATTTCAGCCTATGCCCAGCAGGATCCGACACGTGAAGCCATTGTTACTGATAGGGATAGGCTTAACTATGCTGAGCTGAAAAATCAGCTTGAACAGCTTCGTGCTGAGTTAATCAAGCTAAATATTCAACGTCTGGCACTCTGGGGCGTGAATAGTGTGGATTGGATTATCATTGATCTCGCGGCCTAGTTAGCCGGTGTGACCGTAATTCCTATTCCCTTGTTTTTTACCAAAGAACAGGTTCGTCATTTGTTACAAGACAGTCAGGCAGACCTGCTTTGTATGGCAAGTGAAAAAATAAATGATGCACCACAGTGGCTAATGGAATTAGTCGATGAAATAGGCAAGCATGAGGTCTCTGTATCTGTCGATATGTATGCTCGGTTTTTTCGTTTAGCACAGCATCAAACACAGCACCAGGGCTTGCTTCCTTATCAATCCCGGCGGTTGGCAAAAATTACCTATACCTCGGGCAGTACTGGAACGCCGAAAGGGGTATGTCTGGCGGAAGACACTATTGAGTCAATTACCCATTCTCTAAGTCAGGCACTGGCCAGCAGCCAGCTTGGACGGCATTTATGCCTGATTCCATTTGCCACTTTACTGGAAAATATTGCCGGGATTTATGTCGCACTCAATATGGGACGTTCAGTGGTCATAGATGAGGTGAGTCAGTTTGGACTGGTCTCTAATCATACTTTTAATGTACAGCGTTTTGTAAATGCTGTGCAGACTTATCAAATTGAAAGTGTGATTTTACTGCCGCAAATGTTGAAAGCTATTGTGGAATATAGCACTGAATACGGCAGTACAGGTCTCAGTACGCTGAAATTTATTGCCGTTGGTGGCGGGAAAGTATCTGCCGATTTTCTTCAACAGTGCCAGCAGCTAAAACTTCCAGTCTATGAGGGGTATGGCCTGTCCGAGTGTGCCTCGGTAGTCAGTCTGAATCTGCCGGGTGCACGCCGGGTTGGCAGTGTAGGTCGGGTTCTGCCGCATGTCGAGGTTGAGATTGCGGCTAACAGCGAAGTAGTGGTCAAAGGCAATGCCATGCTGGGTTATGTCAACGACTTGGTAGCCACTCCCTATATTCATACTGGCGATGCTGGCTATTTTGATGAAGACGGCTATTTATACATTACCGGGCGCATCAAGCAGATAATTGTCAGCAGTTTTGGACGCAATATTTCCCCAGAATGGGTGGAGTCCAACAGTCTAACCGAACCTGAAATTCAGCAGATTGTCATTTTCGGGGAGGAACAGCCGTATCTGTCTGCTGTGATTTATGCCGATGATTCCACTTCCGAGCAACGGCTTGCAGTGGCAATCGAGAGAGCCAATGCTCGAATGCCTGATTATGCCCAGATTAAACGCTGGTGTCGTGCTCCCGAGCCATTTTCCCTGAGTAACCAGATGCTGACCGATAATGGAAAGTTGCGCAGGCAGCAGATCCAGCAGCATTTTCAGGCTGAATTGACAGCAAATTAACCCATATTTTCTGTGCATGCCCACGTGAACCACAGACCCATGTACAGCAGCAGAGAGTAAACTTATCTAAATGAAGCGTAAAACCCCCACCTGAGAAGCATCGCTTCGCAAGGGTGGGGGATATAAGCGACACGACATGAAATGTCGTTCAAGTTTGATTAATGGTTTTTTAAAATCCATCAAAATATTAATATAAGCACATGAAAACCCTTAAATTGCGTATTAAAGACAAACATTGCAAGGTGCTAGACCAATTGGCATCTGAGGTTAATTTTGTCTGGAATTATGTGAATGATTTAGGGTTTAAACACCTCAAGAGAAAAGGTGAATTTCTCAGTGCTTACGATATTGCTAAATATACCAAAGGCACATCAAAAGAGTGTGATTTACATAGCCAAACTATTCAGGCTGTCACCGAAGAATTGGTCACACGTAGAAAACAGTTCAAAAAAGCAAAACTTAGATGGCGTGTCAGCAATAAGAAATCAGCAAGACGATCACTCGGATGGATACCGTTCAAGAAAGTTGCCATCAAGTATGCTGATGGATACGTTCAGTACGGCAAGCATCAGTTCAAGGTTTGGGACAGTTACGGTTTAAGTCAGTACAGCGTTAAGACAGGTTTATTCGTTGAGGATAGTCGTGGCCGTTGGTATGTGTGTCTGGTGGTGGATGCACCAAAGCAAGTCAAACCGACAGCGACCAAAGCCATAGGCATTGATTTAGGCTTAAAAGATATTGCGACCTGTTCTGATGGCACTGTCATCAGTAATCCGAAATTCTATCAAAAGTATGAGCAGAAATTAGGGATAGCTCAAAGAGCCAAGAACAAAAAACGTGTTCGTGCATTACACGCCAAGATTGCGAATTGTCGTAAAGACCATTTGCACAAGGCAAGCACCATGCTTGTCAAGGGAAATGCACTGATTGTTGTTGGCGATCTGAGTGCCAAAAAACTTGTAAAAACCAAAATGGCAAAGTCTGTTTTAGATACAGGGTTTTCAGCACTCAAAACAATGCTCAAGTATAAATGCGAGAACGCAAGTGTATTGTTTGAAGAAGTCAATGAAGCCTATACCACCCAAATCTGTTCGAGTTGTATGAAAATCTCAAGCAACAGTCCGAAAGGTAGAGCAGATTTGCGAATAAGAGAGTGGCAATGTGAGTGCGGTATCACTCATCAACGGGACATTAATAGTTCCAAAGTCATTCTTGCGCTCGGGCATGAGCGTCTAGCAGTAGGAATCCCGCCACCTAGCGAAAGCGTAGGTGGCGGGAGAATGTCAAGAATATTGCATCACAGATTTTAAGCACGACTCATGCACAGATCAAACAGCGTCTGATAGAACAGGGTTGGGTCTTGTTGAGACATGAACACTATGGCGTGACATCTTTTAGTGAACTCATGAATGGTCTATACCAGCGGCTGACCTATGACCCCACCCGGGAAAACATTACTCGTCAGTCGCAGAAAGTCGATGCTGGTACGCAGGCCATGGGGCTACATATTGAAAATGACAGTACCCCGCTGCCACCCGACATCATCGCCTTTTTTAGTGAAAAAAGTGCTTCGCGTGGCTCGCAGACCACCTTATGTGATGGGCATGAGGTCTGGAAAAATCTACCAGATGCTCTCAAGCAGAAATTTGCCGAGCCGATGACCATCAGCCGTTATTTACCCAAGCCGATCTGGCAAAAGTATGTGGCAACTGCGCTAAATATTGAGAATGCTGAACAGGTCGGGCAGCAGGAGCTAGATCGTTTTATCAAGATGCTGCCCGGACAATGCATCAGCCCCGCAGATGCTGAAGGCGTGCAGTACCATTTAAGCATGAATATGGTCCGTCATGACAATCTCAAGGGGGTTCTGGCCTTTGCCAACACCTTGCTGGGGCCTTCTTATAATTATGAAAAACCCCGTTTTCATTTTGCGGATGGTTCAGAAATCAGCCCCGATTTGCTGGCTGAACTGGCAGAGCGCTGTGAAAACGAGACCTCGGAAATTGACTGGCAGGATAGTGATCTAGTGATTATCGACAACAAACGTTTTATGCATGGTCGACGTGAAATACTGGTGCCACTTGAACAGCGTAAGCTGTATATTTGTATGGGGCTGGGCTTAGATACTGCCTTTTAAGCAGGATGCTACATCACATTAAAAACTTAACAGAAAGAGAAATGATCTATGTCTAATTTAACCGCAGTCCTTCTTGGTGCAACTGGTGGCATTGGGCAGGCCATTGCAAATATTCTGGGGAAAAATGGCCTGAATCTGGTCTTAGTCGGACGCAATCAGCAGGCTTTGCAGCAGTTGCGTGAAAAATTGCTACAGCATTATCCGCAGGTACAACTGCATGTGATCCGCTGTGACCTGGCTGAGCAGCACAGCCGCGATGAGCTGATTCATGCGCTGGCCGCGCTGAATACCCCGATTCACTATTATATTAACAATGCCGGCATTAACGATTTCAGCCTGTTCTCTCAGCAGTCACAGGACACCATGGAACAGATGATGCTGATCAATGTGGTCTATCCATTGCAACTGCTCCAAGGCATCATTCCACTGATGTCGAAAACTCAGCCGAGCCAGATGATTCATATCGGCTCTACTTTAGGCAGTATCGGCTATCCGGGCTATGTCAGCTATTGTGCCAGCAAATTTGCCCTACGTGGCGCGACTGAAGCCTTGGCACGAGAATACAGCAAGACCCCGCTCAAATTTCGCTATTTCTCGCCGCGGGCCACCAATACCGAAATGAACAATCCTGATGTGGTTGAAATGAATATCCGGCTGGGTACGAATATTGATACACCAGAATTTGTAGCACAGGAATTTTATCAATTCCTGCAGAAAGACTGTCAGTCCTATCAGGTCGGCTATCCCGAGAAAATCTTCGTCAAGGTCAATCAAGTCCTGCCAAATATCGTGGCCAATTCTCTTCAGAAAGATCTGGATACTATTTGCCAATATGCAGATAAACAAAAAGGGGGATGAGGTTTTGAAGTCTTTATTTCGGCTCTCTTGGTGTACGGTCACAGGCTTGATTTAAAGCCTGCTTAAATTTTGGTTTGGGATTAGACGACTTAATATTCAACTTTGACCAGCTGTGTTGACTGATGAGTGAGGTTAAAGCAGGGATCAAAAGTATGATGCAGTAGGTGTTGGAATATATCAGCTAGACTGATTGCAAAACGCTCCGGACAAAAGTGGACAGGTTATACTCATTGACAGCAAATATGCTGATAGGAGGCAAGCATTCAATCCGTAGTTTTTTTTGCTGGTCTAGAGCGGTTTAAAATGTGAACAAGATGTTCTCGGAGTTCACATAAAATTCACTTTAAAATCACTATGATCAAATCCGAAATATAATATTTCGAAGACACGAAAATACTGAACCCGTCTTAATTTAATTGATATGACCGATCTTTTATTTTTTGATGAACAGTGTTTTTACTGGCTCTTAAAATCTAATTGGATGAATCAGTGGTGATACAATTTGTTTCTAAATCTAAATTACCAACTGCTTTTGGTAATTTTGAGATTCTAGCATTTCAAGATCCGACCACGGGTGAAGAACATATTGCTCTTGCTCAAGGATTAGAAACGGCTCCTGTAAAACCCGTATTAGTCAGAATGCATTCTGAGTGTCTCACAGGAGACGCTTTTGGTTCATTAAAATGTGATTGTGGTCCACAATTACATGCAACCATGAAAATGATTAACGACGCGGGGCAAGGGGTGATCTTGTACCTACGTCAGGAAGGTCGTGGAATAGGATTGACCAATAAAATCCGGGCATATGCACTGCAAGATCAAGGTCATGATACGCTTGATGCCAATCTGTTGTTAAATTTACCTGCAGATGCCCGGCAGTATGACATGTGTAGCATTATGCTGGATTACCTAAAAATTAAAGATGTCCAGTTGGTTACAAATAATCCACTTAAAATCAGGGCACTGACTGATTTAGGAATTAATGTGGTTAGCCGCGTTCCCTTGACGGTAGGCTTAAATCATTTTAATAAAGCTTATTTAGAAACAAAGCAGAAGCGTATGTCACATCTGTATGAAAACAGTGATTTTTAGCCTAGCTTAAGCCTAAACATTTTAACTCTTCTTATTGTTTCTGTTGAAAATAGATGAGGATGGTAAGCGTCCGCTGAACACACCTTATGAATTCATCCTATAAGCCTTAATTTAGTTCCCACCTAAAAACAAGTGGGGACTTAAGTAAGCGTCCGCTGAACACACCTTCTGAATTCATCCTATAAGCCTTAATTTAGTCCCCACTTAGAAACAAGTGGGGACTTAAATTTATGACTACAAATAATCAGACATCCATCGCATCTCTTGCG
>NZ_VOYP01000055.1:0-16986 GCF_013420235.1 Acinetobacter sp. YH01022
AAATGCCTTTGTGCACTGGAAAATGGGATGTTTACCATCGGTTGGATAATGGGAGCCGGATGAGCTGAGAGGTTCATGTCCGGTTCTGCGAGGGGCTAAGGGTGAAATTCCCTTGGTCTACTCACCCACTGCTACTTTACAGCAGGGCTATGAAATTGCAAAAGATGAAATTGATGCATTATCTGATGAAGCGAGTGAGCGTGTTAAAGAGAGTATCCAAGAGAAAATAGCAAGTCATGAAGCAGAGAAAAAGACTCTAGCTGAATTTAAAAGGCATTTAGCCGAAACTGTCGAAAAACTTGATAGACCTTTAGTTTTCATTATTGATGAGCTAGATCGCTGTCGGCCTGATTTTGCAATTCGATTAATTGAGCGTATTAAACATTTTTTTGATATTCCTAAAATTGTGTTTGTTCTAGTGATGGATAAATCTCAATTTTCTAAAGTTGTTTGCCATAATTATGGCTATGATGAAACACTTGGTGAAGAGTATCTAGATAAGTTTGTTGATTTTACAGTGAGATTAAATTCATTATCTCCTGACCTCATTGATAATTTGGAGATAAATATATTTAATATTTTTGAGCATTTAGGGATAGATTTAAACCATCAAAATCTTGAGGGTTGTATAGAACTTATAGATTTTTACGTAGGAGAAAAAGAATTATCTAAGAGAGCAATTTCAAAATTAGCAAGTCAGTTTGCATTACTCTATTCTGATAGTTTTGATAGTTATAAAAATCAATTATTGATAATGTTTTTATTAAATCCTACATTTCTTTTAAAAAGTAATACTTCTTTGGAGTTACTTAAAACTTTATTAGATCAAATGGATAATTATATTCAGTTGAATAAAGATGATTTTGAAAAATACCATAGGGAAAATTATAGGGCTGATACCCATACTACAGTATTAATGAGAAAAGCAAATTTCTTTCAAGACGAACTTGGAATCTTAATTTTTATTCAATTAGTTGAATATTATGAGCAGTTGGTTAACTCACAGAAAAGGTTTAGCGTTGTATCAGTCCGAAACCTTAGACTAACTGATAATAAAGATTTTCATAGTGGTTGGAAGAACTATATATTCGGAGGAATTTGATTTTTCAAAAATGCTCTTAATAAGTCAATATCCTCAGTCTGCAACTGTTCACGCATCTTTAAAAACTGCTTTTCATCTAGCTCATAAAGCTTAAGGGAAAGCAGTTTTTCAATATCTTCTTCAGGAAAACGGTATTTAATAATTTTTGCAGGCACACCACCGACCACGGCATAAGGTGGTACGTCTTTGGTGACGACAGCACCTGTTGCAACTACTGCACCTTCGCCCAGCTTCACGCCTTGCATAATCATGGCACGTGAGCCAATCCAGCAGCCATCACCAATCACGGTGTTACCAGCAGGGACAAAACTACGGGTATCAAATGGAAATGCTGAAATCCAGTCAGTACGGTGTAATTGGTTGCCGCCCATCATAATCACGCATTCTGCGCCAAAACAGACGAAATTGCCGATATAAAGCTGATCGATAGGCTTCTCTGGTGTAGCGGGCTTGTTATGCAGGTAACGCACCACACAGCGCTCAAATCCCTGATCCCAATAGGCTGAGTAATAGCTGTAATTGCCCTTGATATGAATGTTTGGATTCTTCACCGTTTTCGAGATGAATTCGAACTCGCACCAGTGATTCACAGGAGAATTAATTAACTTTTCAGACATACAAGAATCATGGGTTAAAAGGACAAGGAATTATACCCAATTGGACTGCAATCGGGCAGGGTTGTAGTCGTGTTAAAAGTCAGGAGATAAAAGCTTAGAGGTTAATTTTAATGGCTTTTGAAGGAATACGAGCGATCACTTTGATTTCGAAGTCAAAGCCAGCGAGCCAGGTCACGCCAACCGCCGTCCAATTCGGGTGAGGCTTTTGTGTAAATATCTGATTTTTAACTTTCATAATGGTTTCAAATTGCTGTTCAGGATCGGTATGAAAGGTGGTGACATCCACAATGTCATCGAAAGTACAACCTGCGGCTGCCAGTGTCTGGCTGAGATTGCTAAAAGCTAACTCTACCTGTTTTTCGAAATTAGGTTCAGGGCTGCCATCCTCACGGCTACCGACCTGACCCGATACAAACAGCAGATCTTCCGATTTGATCGCAGCAGAATAACCATGTTGCTCATATAGAGCATGGCGGTCTTGGGGAAATATCGCAGTTCTAGTCATGTTTATTCTCATTCAATATCTGGTTTAAACGTTGGGTTTTAAAAGCAGCTTTGCTTTTCACATACGCTTCGTATGCAAACATAATTGACATACGTAGCGTATGTCAATTAAAATTTTTGCGATGATAAGGTGATGAAATCAATGTCTGTTCGTGAACAGAAAATGGCGGAAACCCGCAAAAAACTTATAGAAGTCGCACGCCGTGCCTTTGCTGAATATGGTTATGCAGACACATCAATGGATAAACTCACGGCAGAAGCAGGGCTGACCCGTGGTGCGCTGTACCATCATTTTGGCGATAAACGGGGCTTATTTGCTGCTGTGGTCGATCAAATTGATTCAGAAATGGCGGAATATGCCGGGCAACATCTGGGGCAACCTGAAGATCTTTGGGAAGGTTTGATGCTTGAAGGGCGGACTTATATTGAAAATGCGTTAAATCCTGAGTTTCAGCGTATTGTGCTGCGTGATGGACCTGCGGTATTGGGTGATCCTGCACATTGGCCAAGTCAAAATAAATGTCTGCAGTCCACGCGTGAGTGCGTAGAGCAGTTATTGGCAGCAGACCGGATTAAAGCAGTCGATCCTGAAGCAGCGGCTGTATTTCTAAATGGTGCTGCCATGAATGCGGCACTGTGGGTCGCTTCGAGTGAACATCCTGAGAAGGTCCTGCCTGAGGCATTACATGCATTTCAGTTATTTGCATCGGGACTTTTAAAATAAGCTGGAACTCAGCTTTCTGTAGCAGAAGTCTGAATATAAAAAACCCCTCATCAGAGGGGTTCTTACAGCCTAAAATATCTATTTAAAACTTAGATATATTCAACTTTCACAATTTCGTATTCAACTTCGCCTTGCGGAGTAACGATTTTCACTTCGTCGCCTTCGTTTTTACCCAACAGGCCACGTGCGATCGGAGAGTTTACTGAGATCTTGTTGATCTTAAAGTCCGCTTCGTCATCGCCAACAATTTTGTAAGTCTTCTGTTCTTCTGTGTCGATATTTTCAATCGTTACCGTTACACCAAAAACCACACGGCCATTTTGCTCAAGTGTTTTTACATCAATGACTTGGCACGCACCGAGTTTACCTTCGATGTCCTGAATACGACCTTCACAAAAGCCTTGCTGTTCACGCGCTGCGTGGTACTCTGCATTTTCTTTCAAGTCCCCATGTTCACGTGCTTCAGCAATCGCTGCAGTAATACGTGGACGGTCAATACTTTTTAGTTGGTGTAATTCTTTCTCTAGGGCAATTTTGCCTTCAGGAGTCATAGGATAACGTTGCATTGTTGTCCCTCTAAGTTAAATTAAAAAAAATACAGCTGGTTTATAAATAAAAAAAGCCCGCCACCGAGAGGTAGCGGGACTTCTCGGTAACTTAATTAACCTTTGGTAAGGTCTTGCAAGCGGTAAACATCCATCGGCAATTTAATTGCTAAAGCTTGACATACAGCGTCTGCGCCATTCAAAGTTGTTGTGTGATACACCTTACCTTGAAGAGCAGAGCGGCGGATCGAGAATGAATCCTGCTGAGCTTGTTTGCCTTCAGTTGTATTGATAATGAGGTGAATCTCGCCATTTTTCAAGCGGTCAACAATATTTGGACGGCCTTCAGTTACTTTATTCACACGTTCACATTCAATACCTGCTGCTTTAATCACGTCATACGTGCCGCCAGTCGCAAGGATTTTGAAGCCGAAACCAGCTAGCTGCTTCGCAATACCAACAGCACGAGGCTTGTCAGAATCACGTACAGAGATGAATGCATGCTTCACTTCACCTTCGGTTGGAAGGCCAGGTAAGCGTTCATTCGCGCCTAGTACAGCTTTGTAGAATGCTTCGCCGAATGTTTTACCTACACCCATCACTTCGCCTGTCGATTTCATCTCAGGGCCAAGGATTGGGTCAACACCCGGGAATTTGTTGAATGGGAACACCGCTTCTTTTACAGAGAAGTGTTCAGGAATAATCTCTGAAGTGAATCCTTGAGATTCTAGAGATTGACCCGCCATACAACGTGCAGCAACTTTCGCTAAAGATTCACCGATACACTTAGAAACGAACGGTACAGTACGAGACGCACGTGGGTTCACTTCTAGAATGTAAACATCAGTGCCTTTAACCGCAAACTGAACGTTCATCAAACCGATTACGCCAAGCTCTTTCGCCATGGCAATCGTTTGACGACGCATTTCGTCCTGTACTTCTTGAGATAAAGAGTAAGGAGGAATCGAACATGCAGAGTCACCTGAGTGAATACCGGCTTGTTCAATGTGCTGCATGATACCGCCGATCACAACGTCTTTACCGTCAGATACGCAGTCCACGTCAACTTCGATGGCATCATCAAGGAAGTGGTCAAGAAGAACAGGCGCTTCGTTCGATGCCTGAACCGCATCACGTAGGTAGCGTTTCAATTCGTCATCATTGTAGACGATTTCCATCGCACGACCACCAAGAACGTAAGAAGGACGCACCACCAGTGGGTAGCCAACTTTCGCCGCTTCAGCCATACCTTCTTCAGCAGATTTTACGATGCTGTTGTTCGGCTGACGAAGTTGCAGACGTTGAATCATTTGCTGGAAACGTTCACGGTCTTCTGCACGGTCAATCGCATCAGGTGATGTACCGATAATTGGCGCACCAGCTTCTTCCAAAGCACGAGCCAATTTCAAAGGTGTTTGACCACCGTATTGTACGATAATGCCTTTAGGCTTCTCGACACGCACGATTTCAAGTACATCTTCAAGGGTAATCGGTTCGAAGTACAAACGATCAGAAGTGTCGTAGTCAGTTGAAACCGTTTCAGGGTTACAGTTCACCATGATGGTTTCATAACCGTCTTCACGCATGGCAAGGGCAGCGTGTACACAGCAGTAATCGAACTCGATACCTTGACCAATACGGTTAGGACCGCCACCGATGACCATGATCTTGTCGCGAGTTGAAGGATTCGCTTCACATTCTTCATCGTAAGTTGAGTACATGTACGCTGTATCAGATTCGAATTCAGCGGCACAGGTATCTACACGTTTGTAAACTGGAGTCACACCCAGGTTCCAACGGTGTTTACGGAATTGTTTTTGTGAAATGCCCATCAAGCCAGCGATACGAAGATCTGACAAACCTTTACGTTTAAATGCACGGATATTGTCGGCATTTAAGTCACCAAAACCTAAAGTTTTGATTTGGTTTTCAGTTTTGATGATGTCTTCGATCTGGATCAAGAACCAGCGGTCAATATTTGTTGCAGCAAATACTTCGTCCAGGGTGAAACCATGACGGAATGCATCGCCTACGTACCAGATACGCTCAGGACCTGGAACTTTAAGTTCTTGCAGGATCTTTTCTTTCGCGCCTTCAGTACCCACTTCGATTTTTTCATCAAAGCCGCAAGCACCCACTTCAAGACCACGAAGCGCTTTTTGCATAGACTCTTGGAAGTTACGACCAATCGCCATAACTTCACCTACAGATTTCATCTGCGTGGTTAAAGTTGCGTCCGCTTGTGGGAATTTCTCGAAGTTGAAACGAGGAATCTTGGTAACAACGTAGTCAATTGCAGGTTCGAATGATGCAGGTGTTGTACCGCCAGTGATGTCGTTTTTCAACTCATCAAGGGTGTAACCCACAGCCAATTTCGCAGCAATTTTCGCAATCGGGAAACCAGTTGCTTTAGATGCCAATGCAGATGAACGAGAAACACGAGGGTTCATCTCGATCACAACCATACGGCCGTCTTTCGGGTTAATACCGAACTGAACGTTCGAACCACCAGTTTCAACACCAATTTCACGAAGTACAGCTAAAGAAGCGTTACGCAGTAACTGGAATTCTTTGTCTGTAAGCGTTTGAGCAGGAGCAACAGTGATTGAGTCACCTGTGTGCACGCCCATTGGATCAAAGTTTTCGATTGTACATACAATGATACAGTTGTCGTTTTTGTCACGAACAACTTCCATCTCGTACTCTTTCCAGCCAATGAGTGATTCATCAATCAATAACTGTTTAGTTGGAGAAAGATCGAAACCGCGTTCACAGATTTCAATGAATTCTTCACGGTTATACGCGATACCGCCACCAGAACCACCCATGGTGAATGATGGACGGATAATCACTGGGAAGCCGAAACGTGCTTGAATTTCAAGCGCGTGTTCCATTGACTCAGCAACATCAGCTTTTGGACATTCAAGACCAATTTTACGCATTGCCTGGTCGAAGAGTTTACGGTCTTCAGCTTTTTCGATCGCTTCTTTGGTCGCACCGATCAATTCAACATTGTATTTTTCTAAAATGCCGTGCTCGTCTAGGGCAAGGGCACAGTTCAATGCAGTTTGACCGCCCATGGTTGGAAGAACTGCATCTGGGCGTTCTTTCTCAATGATTGCAGCTACAGTTTGCCAGGTAATTGGCTCGATGTAAGTTGCATCTGCCATAGCAGGGTCAGTCATGATGGTCGCTGGGTTAGAGTTGACCAAAATAACACGGTAGCCTTCTTCACGAAGTGCTTTACACGCTTGCGCGCCTGAATAGTCAAACTCACATGCCTGACCGATCACAATCGGACCTGCACCGATAATTAAGATGCTTTTAATGTCTGTACGTTTAGCCATGATGCTTCCTTAATTACTTCTTAGATGCTTCGATAAGTTCGATGAAATGATCGAACAATGGTGCGCAGTCATGTGGACCAGGGCTTGCTTCAGGGTGACCCTGGAAGCTGAACGCAGGTTTGTCTGTGCGATGCATACCTTGCAAGGTTTGGTCGAACAGTGATTTGTGCGTTGCTTTCAAGTTAGCCGGTAGCGTATCTGTATCTACTGCGAAGCCGTGGTTTTGAGAAGTAATCATCACTGTACCATCTTCAAGATTTTGTACAGGATGGTTGGCACCGTGGTGACCGTGAGGCATTTTCACAGTTTTTGCACCTGAGGCAAGTGCAAGAATCTGGTGGCCTAAACAAATACCAAATACTGGAATTTCAGTCGTTTCTACAATTGTTTTTACAGCTTCAATTGCGTAGTCACATGCTGCTGGATCGCCGGGACCATTTGACAGGAACACGCCATCCGGATTCAAAGCAAGGACTTTTTCTGCAGGAGTTTCAGCAGGTACAACAGTCAATTTACAACCGCGATCCGCAAGCATACGTAAGATGTTGGTTTTGACACCGTAATCGTATGCAACAATATGGAATTTAAGTTCAGGTTGAGAGAACCCTTTGCCTAGAGTCCAAGAGCCTTCTGTCCATTCAAAACCTTCAGGGTCGCAGCATTCTTTAGCAAGGTCTAAACCATTTAAACCGCCAAAAGCACGGGCTTTAGCTAAAGCTTCTTCCTCTGTAGCGTTTTCGCCAGCAAGGATACAACCGTTTTGTGCACCTTTAGATCGCAGAATACGCGTTAGTTTACGCGTATCAATGTCTGCGATAGCCACAACGTTGTGTTGTTTAAGATAATCACCAAGTGATTGCTCAGCACGGAAGTTGCTATGCAATAAAGGAAGGTCACGAATGATCAATCCGTTGGCCCAAACTTTATGAATTCGACCTGACTCAGCGTCTTCATCATTACAACCTGTATTACCAATATGAGGATAAGTCAGGGTGACAAGTTGTTGTGCATAACTAGGGTCAGTCAAAATTTCTTGATAGCCAGTCATGGCAGTGTTGAAAACGACTTCACCAGTCGTACTACCCGATGCGCCAATTGAAGTACCTTTAAAAATAGTACCATCGGCAAGGGCTAAAATTGCTGGGGTGCTCAAACCAAAGCTCCTGAAATTTAGGCTGTAAAAAAGCGAGTAGACGAAAAAAAAGGAAGGCTATTATAAAACCTATCCTCCTTGTCTGCTCGCTTGAACTTAACACGGCATTATACGCAGAAATAGCCTTTAAGTCCAACGGCTTTACAGTAAAAGTATGAGATAAATCCCTTGCTTTTTGGCTTAAAGTCTGTTTCTGCATCTATGTATGTAAAATGTAAGCAAATTAGAATTGTCTAACAAATCAAAACTTAAATTTTATCAAAACGGAATACGCTAGAGCTCTCATGTAATAACTATAGGAAAAAAGATCATGACCTTAGAACACAAGCCAACAAAAGCAAAAACTACCTTAAAGGAAGTGGTTGCAGAAGGTGCGGACAAGTTGGAACAGGCATCTAAAGAAGCACAGCAAAAAGTGACAGAAGCGGTGACAGAATCTACTGAGAATGTAAAAGCAGAAGCAAAGGAGGTACAGGCAAATGTTCAAGAGCAGATTCAAAGTTTAAAACAAGACCTTTTTCAGCGTATTGAAACCATTAAAAAGCAACTCAATTTTTCACAGAAAGATTTGGCAGAATTGAAAGAGTTCGTAAAAGCTGAATTTAATGCGGTGATTGAAGACTTATCGAAACTTGGCAAAGAGTTAAAAGACGATGTCGGCCAAATTTCAGTGAAACATAAAGATCATCTGGCTGAAACTTTAAAACGTTCTAAAGAACATACTTTAGATGTGTGGAAAAAGGTGTCAGTGAAGTCGGATGAGGAACCTACTTTAAAAAGCTGACATATAAGTAGACATGTCTACTTATACTGGCGAGGAAGGACCCTATGCTAGTTTTCTTCAGGTACACATTGAAGACATAAAAAAGTGAGGTATTTTGCCTCACTTTTTTACTGTTTGAATATTGCTGCTATGCTCTAGAACTGATGTAGCCAATCACGCTTGTTGTGAAAGTCCGCATTTGGACTGCTGTGTTGCATGGCATAATATTGTTCGCCTTGCGAGGTTTTGAGTACAGCGCTTAAGCCCAGAAACAAATCCGACCATTGCAATTTGTGCTTTAACATAAACTCGGTTAAATCAAGGCTCACATTTAAACCATAATGTGTGCGTTTAAGCTGGTTCAGTTCGATGTCATCGGCGGCTTGAGGCGGCATATCTTCCGGATAGCGATATTCCTCAAACTGATAGGCCTGCCACGCCTGGGAGGGCGACAGATTGATTTCACGATAGAAATCCTCACCCTGTACACCAATAAAAATTTCAAAACAGGTGTGTTCCCATAGGAAATCTTGACGAGGGTAGTCTTGAACCAGTTCAGGCCATTGTATGAGCTGGTTGGGGTCGCGTAACCAGTAGCCCACATTTAAGCTATATGGGCTTTGTTGTTCAATCGCAGCAACCAGGGAGATCGATTGAAAGCGACGATCAAAGGCGCTAAGTTCGTAACTTGCCATAAAATCTGCTTAGTTAGACAAATGAGCGTGACGAACCAAGTTGGATAATTTGGCATTCTGTTTTGCTGCTTTTTTATAAATCAGCGCAATTTTACCAATTTTTTGAACAACTTCAGCACCAGTTTGAGCTGAAAGATCTTCGATTAAAGATGCGCGTTCTTCACGATCTTCCGCTACGATTTTCACTTTAATCAATTCGTGATCGTTTAAAGCGCGGTTTAATTCTTCGACTACAGCTTCAGTCAAACCTTTATCGCCTAGCATAACCACCGGGTTTAATGCATGTCCGATTTGACGTAAACGTTTACGTTCCTGAATAGATAAAGCCGCCATAAAGATAACCTAATTTTAAAAACGGCTCAGTATAACAAATGCCAAGTTTAAACGCTTTATATTCTGTTGAAATAATCGATTTCAATTATTGAAAAAAACCTTTCAAAGATTGGATTTAGATACAGATGTATACTGCAAGGCCTATGTTTTTCACGTACAATCACCTATTAGAAGTTTTTTATTATTTAGAGAGTTATGGCGACACGCATTACCAACCAGAAGTTGTCAAAAAGTAGTCGAGAGTGGATGCGCGAGCATTTGGATGATCCTTTTGTAAAGAGAGCACAAAAGGAAGGTTATCGTGCGCGTGCTGCTTATAAGCTTCTTGAAATTCAAGAAAAATACAAAATTATTAAACCAGGCATGACTGTGGTTGACTTGGGTGCGGCACCCGGCAGTTGGTCACAAATTGCCGGTAAATTAGTCGGTGACAAAGGCTTGTTGATTGCCTCCGACATTTTACCTATGGATGCCTTGCCGGATGTGACCTTCCTGCAAGGTGACTTCCGTGAGGAAGAAGTTTTTGAAAAATTGTTAAATATTTTAAACGGAAGGACTGTAGACGTTGTAATTTCGGATATGGCCCCCAATACATCAGGTAATAAGGCTGTAGATCAACCGCGTCAAATTTACTTGTGTGAACTGGCTTTAGATTTTGCCAACAAGGTTTTAGGACCGAAAGGCCAATTTATCGTCAAGGTTTTCCAGGGCACCGGATTTGACGAATTCCGTAAACAAGTTGTAGATAGCTTTGATGTATTGAAGACGGCAAAACCTGCCGCTTCACGTGCCCGTTCTAAAGAAGTATTTTTAATCGGGCAAGGTCGTAAGAAGGCCTCTACATAAAGTTTACTTGCCAAGACGTTAAAAATTGTGCATTTTGTACATTTTTAAAATATTGCAAAGCTGATCTTCAGCTTAAATTAGGGTCACCCATTTTTGGGCATGATCAAATTAGATTGATATGGGAATAAAGCTTTGAGCGATCTCTTCAAGAATGCCGTATTGTGGCTGGTTATACTGGGTGTGCTGATTCTGATTTTCAGTAACATCAGTGACCGCAATCAACCGACTGCAATGAATTATTCAGAGTTTGTTTCAGCGGTGAATGCTGGTCAAATTAAGCAAGTCACCATTGATGGCGAAAGAATTCGTGGTGAAAAAACAAACGGTTCAGAGTTTGAAAGCATTCGTCCCGCGGTTCAAGACCCGGAACTGATGCCAAATCTCATTAAACATAATGTTGTTGTAGAAGGGACTGCACCGCAACGTCAAGGTTTGTTGATGCAACTTCTTATCGCTAGCTTCCCTGTACTTTTAATCATTTTGTTATTCATGTTCTTTATGCGCAACATGGGTGGTGGTGCAGGTGGCAAAAGCGGTCCGATGAGCTTTGGTAAATCGAAAGCCAAAATGCTGTCTGAAGACCAAATTAAAGTCACCTTTAGCGATGTTGCTGGCTGTGATGAAGCTAAACAAGAAGTTGTTGAAATTGTAGATTTCTTGAAAGATCCATCTAAATTTAAACGTCTGGGCGCAAGTATTCCTAAAGGCGTATTGATGGTTGGTCCTCCGGGTACCGGTAAAACCTTGCTTGCCAAAGCGATTGCAGGTGAAGCAAAAGTTCCGTTCTTCAGTATTTCAGGTTCTGACTTTGTCGAAATGTTCGTGGGTGTTGGTGCATCACGTGTACGTGACATGTTTGAACAGGCAAAACGCCATGCCCCATGCATTATCTTTATTGATGAGATTGATGCAGTCGGTCGTCACCGTGGTTCAGGTACTGGCGGTGGTCACGATGAACGTGAACAGACACTCAACCAGATGCTGGTAGAAATGGATGGTTTTGAAGGTAATGAAGGCATTATCGTCATTGCTGCAACCAACCGTGCCGATGTTCTTGATAAAGCACTCCTTCGTCCTGGTCGTTTTGACCGTCAGGTGATGGTAGGCCTTCCAGACATTAAAGGCCGTGAACAGATTCTGAATGTACACTTGAAAAAATTGCCTTCACACACGGGTGTGGATGTCAGAGTGCTGGCACGTGGTACTCCAGGTTTCTCTGGTGCACAATTGGCGAACCTTGTAAACGAAGCAGCGTTATTTGCTGCCCGTCGTAACAAGAACACAGTCGACATGCATGACTTTGAAGATGCTAAAGACAAGATCTATATGGGTCCTGAACGTAAATCGATGGTGATTCGTGAAGAAGAACGTCGTGCTACTGCTTACCATGAAGCCGGTCATGCGATTGTGGCTGAAATTTTGCCGGGTACTGACCCTGTACATAAAGTGACCATTATGCCGCGTGGTTGGGCTTTGGGTGTGACCTGGCAGTTGCCGGAACAAGATGCAATTAGTCATTACAAAGACAAAATGCTGAATGAAATTTCGATTTTGTTTGGTGGCCGTATTGCTGAAGAAGTCTTCATTAACCAAATGTCGACCGGTGCTTCAAATGACTTTGAACGTGCAACCAAAATGGCACGTGCAATGGTCACTAAATACGGTATGTCTGACAAGATGGGCGTGATGGTTTATGAAGATGAAAACCAAAACGGCTTCTTTGGAAATGTCGGTAGTCGTACCATTTCTGAAGCAACGCAACAGCAGGTAGATGCCGAAGTTCGCCGCATTCTGGATGAACAGTATAAAGTTGCTCGTGAGGTTCTGGAAAACCACAAAGAGATCGCGCATGCCATGGTGAAAGCTTTGATGGAATGGGAAACCATTGATCGTGACCAAATCCGTGACATCATGGAAGGTCGTGAACCACAACCACCTAAAGTATATGTTGCTGAAAATCCGGTGATTGATGTAACACCAACAGATGGTCCTGCAACTCCTCCACCATTACCAGCGAGCTAAGTTGGATGGTTAGAAAAAAGAGTCTCAAATGAGGCTCTTTTTTTATGGATAAGGCAGTTGTGTCTGAAAAGATTTCAGACTGTAAAATTGTAGAGTTGTTAGAATAGCCGGATTGCTTGAAGGAGAAATATAATGCAATTGATGCCATTACCTAATCGAATGCTGCAATGTGGTCAAATGAAGTTGGACTTGTCTCAGCCCCACGTGATGGGGATTCTGAATGTCACTCCAGACTCTTTCAGTGATGGTGGAAAGCATAATACCAAAGACCAAGCCATAGCGTATGCCTTGCAGATGATAGAGGATGGTGCAAGCATAATTGATGTTGGGGGGGAATCAACTCGTCCCGGTGCTTCTGTGGTGGAGGTGGATGATGAAATACGCCGTGTAGTGCCTGTAGTTGAAGAATTGGCTAAGCATGATGTCATTATTTCAATTGATACCTCACAACCCGAAGTGATAAAAGCTGCTGTTCAAGCAGGGGCGCATGTCTGGAATGATGTGCGTGCATTAACCCGTCCTCATGCCTTGCTAACTGCTGCTGAGCTGAATATTCCTGTAATTATTATGCATATGCGTGGCGAACCTACCACCATGAATAATTTAGACCAGTATGATGATGTAACCACTGATGTGATTAAAGAGCTACAGCAGAGAGTAGATGATGCAATACAGGCTGGGGTAAAACCTGAAAATATTGTGATTGATCCGGGCTTTGGTTTTGCTAAAAATGCACAGCAAAATTTGAAGCTGTTAAATGAATTTTATAAATTGAATGATATGGGTTATCCAATTTTATCAGCACTTTCCCGAAAGCGTTTTATTGGCGAAGCTTTGGGGGGAGCAGATGCTCAAAATCGTGCGATGGGTTCTGTTGCTGCTCATTTATTTAGTATTCAACAGGGGGCCTGCATGGTACGAGCACATGACGTCAAGGCAATGAGTGATGCCATTAAAGTATGGCAGGCGATGAATAATCTGGGTGTATAACCTAGGTATATAAAAAAGCTCGATAAGGTATCGAGCTTTTTTAGTTTAAGGTGTAATTGTTGACTCATATTTAATTACTTCAAAGACATGTCAATAAAAATGGGGGAAATCACCTTTTTTATTGTAGCGTTTGGTAATTTTGTTGCTTTGTGTTATACAAGCTCGCTTTAATGCATGTCTTTTTTTGAGTGTTGTATGTTTGAAGATTTACTTCTCCCGATGTTTGATGATGAATATTATCCCGATATTCTTGTGGCTGAAGTTAAGCAGGCCATTAAACAGTTTGCAAAGAAAGTTGTAAAGCCTGATTTATCTGAAGTAGAAATTTATCATTTTGCTGCTGAAACTGTGGTTGTTATTAACAAGATGAAACCACAGTTTGAAGATCTTGATTCTTCCTTGGATGATACGGCAGCCGATTATATTGCTGAAGCCATGATGATGGTGGTGCAAGATAACGGTTATATGGATATTGAAATGGAAGAACTGGTATCGAATAGAGAGTGGTAAGTCACTCTCTATTTGTTAGTTTTGTATATTTAAAGTTTGGCTGGACTAGGCAAAAGATCGCTTAGATGGCAACTGGCCTGAAGATGAATTTCGGCAATCTCATCTACGATTAAATGAAATCTCTCGTTTTCAGTATAAGCCTGTGCTCTTAAATTAAGCCAAAAGTTCGGGGCTTTCCGCAGCAAGCTTTTAATCTGCTTTTCATCTTCTGGATGATTAAAGTGCAGGGGATAGGCATACTTAGCTAAAGTGCAATGAGTTAAAACAAGTTGTCCATGCTCTTCGTGAACGGTACCAGAAAATAAATCATAAACCTTTTGGCTCTGTGAGTTTTCAACCGCTACTATTGCGTGAGTCAAACTTGCGTTCATCAATATAAACAGGCTGATATACAGTAGGTAATACATTTTATTTCGCTTCATTTTTATTTTGTCTTTTTTATTGGTTTACGATAATTAAATTATTCAGGCATAAAAAAACCAGCTTATTGCTGGATATTTTATTGCACCATTTTAATATGTATTAAAGTGGTGCCCGAGGCCAGACTCGAACTGGCACGCTTTGTGGGCGGGGGATTTTAAATCCCCTGTGTCTACCGATTTCACCACTCGGGCATGTGCGCCATAATAGTGGAGGAAATAAAACTTGGCAAGTATCTTTCCGTGTATTTGCTTTCTTTTCAATCAATTCATGTGCTTATCGCTATAAAATAGGGCTTTGACTAAACTTTTCCTCTTAAAATGGTTATGTCATCTACATCAAGCTATCCAGATAGGTTTCGACATCTATATGCTTGTGTGTTTTGCACAGTTCATTTTCATAACGAATCAGCTGTATATGCAAATCGATAAACTGTTTTTCTTGTTGTTGTAGCTTATGAAGGGCCGATGAGTTTTTTCTCAGGAATAGGCTTTTTAACTGAATCTTTAACACCTGCTTATAGGCCCAAAAACAAATGCGGCGGGTTTCTTGCAGATAAAAATATTGCTCGTTTTGTGTACCTTCACGGAACATATTTTCTTTATAAAAACGAACAAAACCAAAACTCAAGGCAAAGAAAAAAAGAATAATTTGTAAAACTGTACTTTCAATATAAGCGATATTGATGGCTTGTAGCACAATGAGTACCGCAAGTTTAACCGGAGTATGGCGAAGTTGCTGATATAAAGAAGTAGAGCTATGTTTGATCTGTTTGATGACCACGGGCGTATAAAGCATAAACAACAACATAATGGCTAAAACAGCAATGCCTTGGGCACGAAAAGCATTAAATTGCGGAAATTGGCTAGCAATGAAATGACCCAAACTCATCGAAAGCGAGATAAAAATCATTGCGGCCAGAACCCAGGGAATTAGCTCCTTCAGTTCATCTAAAATTCCTTTAGTTTTGATCATGCTGTAAAACAAATAATTTCTTTTAAATGCTGCCGGGTACTGTTCCCGTAATTGATTTAAAAAAATTACCGTTTGTTTATTACTGATCATAAGAATTAAAGAAACATAAAAATTAGAGCTAATATAAAGGATTTGAAAGCATTTAACAGAGAAAAATCAGAAAATTACAGATTCTTTATTTCAAGGCTAAGCTCTGTTTATTTCACATACAGGCATGAGTTTTTAGCATATTCATAATAGCTGAGATGTATTGTGCCAATTTACTGAATCTTAGGGTCACGTTTTAAACTGCTAAATGATGAATCGAGTCGGGAGCTTAATTTTATTCCTGTATTCAGTGAGGAATTATGCGAAAATAGCCCTTTCTTATTTTTGTCCAAGGACAGTTTATGACTGATCAATCTCCTGAATCTTTAAGCGATATCGAAATTTTAGACATTTTACAGTCCATGAAAAGCGATGTGCTAAATACTGAAGCGAATGAGATGATCCGTAATGGGGGTAAAGCTGGTCGTCAAGAGGCACATAAAAATGCCCTGGTTGCTTTAAATGCCAGTTTTGAAAGCACGTTTGTTGAAGCTGTCACTTTGGCCCTACATTTAAATGAAGCGCAAAGTAAAAAAATTCGTTATAAAAAAGACCGTATTCGTATTTTAAAAGCGCACGGCATTGATTACTTAGCTATTGATGGTGCCGAAACAGCACAGGTTTTATCACAAATTGCACAGGCCATTACCCGTGAAGATGCGACTGTGACTCACGACTTGCATAATATTTTCCCATTCTGGAAAGAAGGCTGGCCAATGGTGCAGTTCGACAATGCTTACAAGATTCTGGAAGATGACATTACTATTCACTATCAGGCAGTACTGGATGAACTGATCAGCAAGTACTAAGTATTTCGTTAAAAAAGCACCTTGTGGTGCTTTTTTAATCCCGGTAAATAAGAGAGAGCAGCCAGCTGATCGGAAGAATAAACATTCTCCACCAGCTCAGGAGTGGCCAGTAAAAATACTGACCCCAAGTCAAGGTAGAGTCAAAGCCGCGCCGTCTGCGTTCATGCGGATAGGGAATTAAAATAACACTTAGTAGCAGTAAACCCATTCCTATCAGTAACAAAACTGAATTTTGTTGCCGAGCAAAAAAGAAATAGAGCAGATAAATTCCCGAATAAAAACTGAGACAGGCCAGCAAAGCAGATAAATTCATCAGCGTACCTTTTTATTATTATAACCCTAGTTACGGATAAGCTAAATTTCTAACGACATGAATTTTTGGCTTATTCTTCTGACAGAGTTGATAAGCACATAAACATGAAAATATGCCTGCTAGAAAACCGGAAATAGTCCGATGTTTACTGCTTACTAAATGGTATTTTTCTTTCAATAAGCCAATTAACGTTTCAATTTTTTTCCGCTGTCTCAAGTGGTATTCATCAGA
>NZ_VOYP01000056.1:0-16781 GCF_013420235.1 Acinetobacter sp. YH01022
TAAACGAACAAATAGAGCAGATAGAATTTGCACTCAACCATCGTCCTAGAAAAACACTAGGTTGGCATACACCGAGTGAAGTTATGGCTGGTTTTTATACTGTTGCACTTGCCGCTTGAATCCGCCAAATTTAAAATTCCAGAATTCTTAAAGAAAAAATCTTTTACTATATTATGGGAACTCCAGTAGTTCTATATCTGCTTTTATCAGTAATTTCAAATTTAATCGGTTGCCTAGTACCTGAGAGTTACTGTTTTGCTGGATCAGATAAATTGGTTGATGTTCTCACTATTTCAGCATACGTGATACCAATTATTTTAATTATTGTTGCCTTCAATATCGGCGGTAAAAAACTTACCTATTACTTGCTTGTAACATGTAAATGCTGTGACAAAACTATCTCAATGATCACTAGAATCTAGCTCATCCACTTTTATACAGGCTTGCATCTTAGAAAGGCATCCGTCACTTTCTGTGAATATATTTTGGCTCAGTAAAAGCCTATGATGTGTAACCCTTAATATCCACGTGTTGCGCCATCCGGATTACGTGGATCAGAATAGCCATAGATGCCATCTGGCAGAATTTGGATGGTTTGGGTTCTGCCCATGGTAGATTTCTGCACAATTTTATGACCTTTTTGCTTTAATAATTCGAGGGTATCTGCACTGATGCCTTTTTCTACACGGATTTCGTCCGGTAACCACTGGTGATGAATTCGTGGTACCGCTGCCACTTCAGCTGGGTTCATCTGAAAATCGATGCTATTGATCAGGGTTTGTAGCACGGTACTGATAATTCGGGAACCTCCCGGGCTGCCAGTGACCAGCCAAGCTTTCTGATTTTTTAATACAATTGTGGGTGTCATTGAAGACAGTGGACGTTTATAGGGAGCAATGGCATTGGCATCTCCGCCAATTAAACCAAAAGCATTCTCTACACCGTGTTTGGCTGAAAAATCATCCATTTCATTGTTGAGTAAAATGCCGGTACCTGCTGCGACAATGCCACTGCCAAAGTTGAAATTCAGGGTATAGGTCACCGAAACCGCATTGCCGTGTTGATCGGTTACTGAATAATGTGTGGTTTGGTCACTTTCATAGGGGATTGGGTTGTTGGGCTGAATGGAGGCCGAAGGACGGGCTGTGGTAGCTGAAATCTGCTGAGCCAGCATTTTCGCATATGGCTTTGAACTAAGACCTGCCACAGGCACATGCACAAAATCAGGGTCTCCCAGATATTTAGACCGGTCGGCATAGGCCAGTTTCATGCTTTCGGCCAGATAATGCAGGGTCTGGGCACTATTTGCTCCCCACTGTTGCAAGGGGAATTGTTCCAAAATATTCAGCATTTGTACTAGATGTACACCGCCGGAACTTGGCGGTGGCATGGTGACAATCTGATAGCCTTTATAATTGCCCATGATGGGCTGACGTTCGATCACTTTATAAGCATGCAGATCACTTTTTTGCATGATGCCCTGATGCTGCTGAATTTCTGCAATAATTTTGTCGCCGATTTCACCACGGTAAAACACGAGGCTACCCTGTTGGCTAATTAATCGCAAGGAATGTGCCAAATCCTGCTGAACCAATCGTTCACCATAGCGTAAGGGGCGATTCTCTTGAAAGAAAATAGCACGTGAACTGGGCCATTTGCCTAATTTATCTTCAGCTGCATTCAGCATTTTGGCCAAAGAATGGCTGACTGGAATGCCATTTTCTGCCAGCTGAATTGCAGGGGCAATCACCTCTGAAAGGGGTAAGCTTCCCCATTTTTTTAGGGCATATTCCAGACCTGCGACTGTGCCAGGAACCCCGATGGCATCATGTGAATACAGTGATTTGCCAGCAATAATATTGCCATTTTCATCCAGATACATATCCCGTGACGCACGACGTGGAGCCATCTCACGAAAATCCAGCGCAATATTTTTACCAGACTGGGTATCATGTACAATCAGAAAACCGCCACCGCCCAGATTACCGGCATGCGGTAAAACCACTGCCAAGGTAAATCCAACGGCAACGGCGGCATCAACCGCATTGCCACCGCGTTTCAGAATGTCCAGACCGACCTGACTGGCGATTTCATGTTCGGAGGCCACCATGCCATTTTGTGCCCGAACCGGATGGAAAATGTCATTGTCATAATCATAACTGCTGAGCGTTGCCTGATTGAGTGCCGTATTTGCATAAAGTTCAGTGGAAAGACAACAAAGTGTGGCCAAGCTGAGTTTCAGGGCAAAACGGATCAACATAATATTTCTCAAGCATACGAACAGTCGAAGCCACACAGCATTCAGCACACTATCCGCGCGCCGTTTTGGGGCGCCTTAGTATATGCTGAAATTCATATCCGGTTGAGGCTTGAAAGAAAAAGCAGGTCAGGACAATGCCGTAAAAGACCATGAAATCATCAGATCGCTCAGTGATGATTTTCTCACAAGCGAATTTTTCAATCAGCATTCAGCAGTTCAGCCTGTTTTTTCAGCATAGTTTTTGAAGCACTACCGAATTTTTAATTTCATTTTTTCTGATTGTAAAATACGACCAGTAATACCGCGACTATGATCAGTATCACAACTATTACATATCTTTCCATAGGTTCACCTGTAAGTAATCGGTGGTCTTAAGTCCGAGAGTCTAATCTCAAAACTATTTTTATAGTAATCCGGAGCTGATTCTAAATCAGACCGTAATTTAGCTTTAGTGTATTCAGCTGGTGATAGCCTTAATAGCGATGGAATGTAATTGGATTTGTATGCTATAGGGTATCTTTGTTTAATTTCCGTCAGGGTAAAGCCTAATTTTTTAGTGCTTTGAATCAGTTTGAGTTGCTGTAAGTTTTGTTCAGTATAATCTTTATAACTATTGCTCCTAATAAGTGGTTTAATTAATTCCAGTTTTTCATAAAATCGGATGGTATCCCGACTGAGATTGGTGTGTTGTGCTAATTCTCCGACTAGCATCATAATCTCCACATCTTCTGTATAAAAACACTTGACTCTAGAGTGTAGTCCATACTTTATCTTAAGCATGAATCAATCAACAGAGTGCCATTCTATGCAAGGCTTAAACCAAACAGCATGGGTGATTTGGGCAACAGGATTTATCGGTAAATTTTTAACGGCACAATTACTCAAAGAAAATTATCAAGTGTTTGCCATGTGCCGTAATCTCCGTCAACAAGAAGCTCAATTACGGGACTGGTTAAATTCATCCGGTGCTGACTGTAAAAAATTAATCTGTATTCAAGGTAATGTTACACAAACTGATTTAGGGATTTCTGAGCATGACTGGCAGCAATTAAAAACCGTCGATTATCTGTTTAATACTGCTGCTTTATTTACCTTTGGTGTCTGTCAACATGTTGGTAAATTCAATGATTAAAGCATACAAGGATGACCAAACGACAGGTCAGGAAATCTTGATTGCTAGCCAAGAGCAAATTTGTTTTCAAAAACTCGTTGAAATTATTTCAGCGCAATTACACGTCAATAGTCCTCGACATTTTATTTCTATCCGGTTGCTAAAATGTCTACTGCAATGGAAGTGGTTGGCAAAAAAAATAGATTTATCAACAGAAATGTTAAATTTTTTAAGAACCGAAACACTGGATTTAAATACATTTAAACAGCTAGATCGGACTTGGAATACTCCAGCAACCGATCTGAAAAAAACCATTGAAAATAACGCAATATGGGTAAGCCAACACCAGGTTTAAGTAGAGTATCATCCACTATCTCACTGCAATGTGTAGACCTATATCCATGTTGCGGTCGGGTTATTGAATCGAAGTTTTATAATGTGTTCATTCTGGGCATTTTGGAACATCCATCCTGTTGATATTCAATATTAAAGCAATAGACAATCAACCTGAGACGCCAGATGGATTTTCTATTTTCATGCCCGGAGTATAGAACGTGAACTTTGCCTGTATGCGAATAAAGACATTAAGCTCTTTTTAAAGCTTCTGTCGGTTGAAGGTGTTTAGCTGGATAACGGAAGCTGGCACCACGGTGCTTCTCTGGAAGCAACGGCCCGTGGCCAAACAGTTTTTCACGTAATGTCCCTTCCGTATATTCAGTTTGATATACGCCACGGTGCTGAAGTTCCGGGACTACAAACTCAACCACATCTTCAAAGGTTTGATGTGCCAGGATGTAGGCCAGATTGAAACCGTCAATATCGGTATCTTGTACCCATTCTTGCAAACGGTCTGCCACTGTTGAGGCTGAACCGACAATTACCGGACCATTGCCACCGACACTGATAAATTTAGCAATCTCTTCAATCGTCCAAACTTTATCTGGGTCGGCTTTGACATAGGAATCCAGCATGGACTGAATGGCATTGGTATGGATATATTCCACTTGATCTTCTGCCTGGAATTGTGAAAAGTCTACACCTGACCAGCCTGAAGCCAGTGTTAGTCCACCATGATAGCTGCCATATTGCTGGTATTCTTTAAATTTTAATTGTGCTTTTTCATCGGTTTCATCGACCACAATTGAAAGCATGGTATAGATCAGAATTGAATGAGGATCACGGCCTTCATCGGCCAGTTTACTGCGGATTCCCTCAACCAGTTTTTTTACTGCGGCTTTGGTCGGTGCAGAAATGAATACACATTCTGCATTTTGGCTGGCAAACTTCTGACCGCGACTAGAGGCACCAGCTTGATAAAGCACGGGGGTGCGCTGTGGAGACGGTTCACAGATATGAATGCCGGGCACAGTAAAATATTCACCCTGATGTTCAATGGGATGCACTTTAGTGTGATCAGCAAAAATGCCTTTTTCCTTGTCACGCAGCACCGCATCCTGTTCCCAAGAACCTTCCCAAAGTTTATACAGGACTTCCAGGTATTCATCGGCTATATCATAGCGGTTGTCATGGCTAACCTGTGTTTTCAGCCCGAGGTTTTTGGAACCACTTTCTAAATAGGACGTTACGATGTTCCAGCCGGCGCGGCCTTTGGTTAAATGATCCAGTGTGCTCATGCGGCGCGCAAAGGGGTAAGGGTGCTCAAATGAGATGGAAGTTGTCACCCCAAAGCCTAGGTGTTTGGTTACAGCAGCCATCGCAGGAACGATTTGTAGAGGGTCATTCACTGGAACTTGAACCGCACCTGTCAGCGCATGTTCAGCTGACTGGTGATAGACATCATAAATACCCAGGACATCGGCAATAAAGATACCGTCAAATTTACCGCGTTCCAAAATTTGTGCTAAGTTTGTCCAGTATTCCAAGTCTTTGTATTCAGTCGAACGATCGAGCGGGTGCCGCCATAATCCCGGGGATTGGTGGGCAATACAGTTCATTTCGAAGGCATTAAATCTAATTTTCTTGCTCATACTTATCTACAGTAATATTAAAATTTTTAATAATTTTAATAAAAAAATATTGAGACTTTTAATAAGAAAAATATCAATATTTATCACAATGCCTGTTTATGAAAATAAAGTATTTAGTAATGAGACCTCTTTCATAAACCAAAACATACAACTTTGGGGTAATTATCTGTACCGAAAGTCTTGTAGGATTTATACATCATCTATGGATGATATATGGATATAAAAATTTTTCTGACCCTCGGTTCAAGTGATACATGGTTATCTCCTGGTCAGCTTTTTATTTAATACTTGATCAATTACAGAAGCCTATCCCATCTGAAGGCAGATCACCCAAGTGAAGCTTAGACAATCAGGTTTTTCTTTATCTTTGCTAAATGTTATCGAAATAAAGGGAAAATACTCGATTTTAGATTTAATTTAATCGCTGGAATTTACAACATGAAACTGAGTAAAAAATGCTCCATTAAAGCAGTCTATTCTTTCTTGTTATCCTTTATATGAAAATATGAAATTCTAAGAATAAATACTACATAACATTTTAATTAAAATGATTTGTTTCGCTTATTAAATTATAAATAGTCTTTAAAAATAATGTTAGCTTTTATCCATTATATATAGGGTAACTAGAGCATTTTATAATGACATCCAAAATTGAAATAAATCTGAAACATGCAGACAATATTCCAAAAGATTTTTATCAACATGACCAATTGGCACATGTTATACAGTCAGATGAAGAAGCAATTGAAGTGGCGCAGCAGCTGGCGGCTGTTTTTGCCAAAGAGGCGTCCAAACGTGATCATGAACGCCTTCTACCCTTGCAGGAAGTGCAGCAGTATTCAGCTTCAGGCTTATGGGGAATTACGATTCCAAAGCAGTTTGGTGGTGCAGGGGTTAGCTATAAAACTCTTGCAGAAGTGGTAAAAATTATTTCCAGTGCAGATTCCTCATTGGGTCAAATAGCACAGAACCATTGGGCCTTTTTGGAACATATCCGTCTGGATGCCAGTTCAGAACAGCAGGCATTCTTCTTTGACCAGGTGCTAAAAGGACAGCGTTTTGGCAATGCCTTTTCAGAAAAAGGCTCAAAAACAGTGGCAGATCTGAGCACCAAAATCGAGTTCAAGGATGACCATGCGGTGATTAACGGCCAGAAATTCTTTGCTACTGGTGCACTGCTGGCACACTGGATTCCTGTGGTTGCGGTCAGTGATGAAGGCAAGCCATTTGCAGCACTGGTGCCACAGCATACACCGGGTTTAACCATTGTGAATGACTGGAGTGGTTTTGGCCAGCGTACCACTGTGAGTGGTTCAGTACTTCTAGACAATGTACAAGTCGATCTGAAATATGTTGTGCCGATCTATCAGGCATTTGAACGTCCTACGGCAGCAGGAGCAATTTCACAATTTATCCAGTCTGCTATTGATGCGGGTATTGCGCGCGGTGCAATTAACGAAACCATTGCTTATGTACGCCAGCATGCACGTCCGTGGATTGACTCTGGTCTGGAACAGGCCGTGCAAGACCCGTACACCATTGCCAATATCGGTGAATTAAAAATCAAGCTGCGTGCGGCCGAAGCAGTTCTGGCTTTAGCCGGTGAAGCGATTGACCGTGCTTTGGAAAACCCGACGGAAGATACGGTATCTAAAGCGACGTTAATTACGGCCGAATCGAAGGTACTGACCACTGAAATTGCCCTGTTGGCTGCCAATAAGCTGTTTGAACTGTCTGGCACACGCTCAACACTTTCTGAATTGAACCTAGACCGTCACTGGCGCAATGCACGCACACATACTTTACATGACCCTGTACGCTGGAAATTTAATATCGTCGGGAATTATTACCTGAATGATGTTCCACCACCGCGTCATGCATGGAGCTAAAAGGAAAAATATTATGACTCTTCAAGCCAATCAAAACTTATCTCTGGGTGCAGATTACCAACAGGTTGCGGCTAAATTCCGCCCGATTTTTCAACGAATTGCAGATGGTGCGCTGGAGCGTGAAAAGACCCGCACACTCCCGTATGAACCAATTCAGTGGCTGAAGCAAGCCGGTTTTGGTGCGATTCGCGTACCCACTGCTTTTGGCGGTGACGGTGTATCGCAGAAACAGCTGTTTCAACTGCTGATTGAACTGGCAAAAGCCGACTCCAATGTGGCTCAAGCATTACGCGGCCATTTTGCCTTTGTCGAAGATCGCTTAACTGCCAATAAAACTCAATCTCAAAACCTCTGGTTTCAGCGCTTTGTACGGGGTGAAATCGTTGGAAATGCCTGGACGGAAATCGGCAAAGTTGAAATTGGCGATGTGGTGACCCGTGTCACTGAAAATCCACAGGGCCAGCTGGTGGTGAATGGTCAGAAATACTATTCCACTGGAACCATCTTTGCCGATTGGATCGACTTATTTGCCTGGGATGAAACCACGAATCAGCATGTGATTGCTGCGGTGTCGACTCAAGTGCCAGGCATTCAAGTGGTGGATGACTGGAACGGTTTTGGCCAAAAAACCACAGGCAGTGGTACCTTGACCATTCAGCAGGTTGACATCAACCGTGATCATATTTTGCCATTTGAAGAACGCTTTAAATACCAAACTGCCTTCTATCAAGTGGTGCATTTAGCAACCTTGGTCGGTATTGCACAAAGTGCTGTAGAAGCATTTACTCAAGAAGTCCGCAAGCGCACCCGTATTTTCAGTCATGGCAATGCGGATTTGGTCCGCGACGATGCACAAATCCTGCAAGTGATTGGTAAAGCGTCTGCACAGGCTTATGCGGCTGAAGCGATTGCTTTGCGTACTGCTGAAGCACTGGATGGTGCCTATATCAGTCATTTTCAGAATAATGCGGCGGCTGATCAGCAGACAAATGACCGTGCTGAACTGGAGTCTTCACAAGGGCAGGTGGTCATTTCAGAGCTGGTACTGAATTTGACTACAGAGCTGTTCAATGCACTGGGTGCCTCTGCCAGCACTACCGAAAAGCAGCTGGACCGCTTCTGGCGCAATGCCCGTGTTGTGTCTTCTCATAATCCACTGATCTATAAACAGAAAGTCATTGGTGACTGGGTAGTGAATCAGGCACCTTTGCCTTATGTTTGGCAGATCGGCAACAGTCCGGTAGCTAAAAAGCAGGAAATTGCAGCATAAATATGATTTAAAAGATTTAAATAAAACCGCATTGATATGCGGTTTTATTTTATTGAGAGGCTCGAAAAATATAATCTCAGCTTTATTTTAATTCATGTATTTCAGATATTTTTAAATCTTATTTTCTATCTTAGTTTCCAGAATTAAACCTGACCAAAGCCGTTCCAGTCGTCAATGATGGTTACACCTGCAGCATCATGCGGAATCAGTATGCAGGCTGGGTTGCCATTCAGATCGGTCATCCTGACATCCACCCAGTCAGCATACAGGCTGCTGGTGGTATAGTATTTTTGCCATTCAGCACCACAGTCCCGTTTTTTCATTGTGCAAGATGCGTGCTAAATTGTTCAATGGACTCTTTACCGCCTTCCGACCAGGCACTGCCAACTGTTCCACCTTTGTCGATATATTGCAGCCATAACGCTTTAAAAGCCTCATTCTGGCTCAGCAGCAGATCTTCAGTAAAGCCAAAATGCACACGCAATGCCTGAGGTAAATTGGCATCTGCCTGTGCGAGTAATCAGCAGGGTAAACAGTTCTGGAAGGGTGGTATCAAAATCATGATAAGCCTGCATACAGCCGCTGATAGCGGAATGTTGATGATTTATCTGGAGCAAAAAAGAGCACCCGAAAGTGCTCTCATGCTGCATGCTTCCGCACACATTTAGAATGAATGGAACATTAATGAAAAACGGTTTCCAACGCCTTTAAGCCGACTTTAGGGTCGAGCAGGCCATTATAAATGTCTGGGATTTCACGTTCTACGCCAAAAAACTCGTAAATGGCAATCATGGCACCACGTACTGAATATTCCACGGTAAACACTACATCCTCTTCAATTTCCACAAACTGGCCTAAGAATGCAAAGTTTTGCGAGCCTTGAGGGATGACTAAAGGGCGATCGCCAGGTTTACGGCAGGCGAACAAGGCAGATGCATAGGGCATCATGGCCGTGGTAATGTCGGTGCTTTGCAGCACATGGTCTAAAATGTCATCAAAACCGAGCTGCTTGACCAGTTCCGTTAAAATCTCTTTGCCTGTCGCTTGTGACATGGGCTTTTTGATGTAATCGCCTGTATGGTCAATTTGGAAACCGTAGCCCCAAAGGGTGTACACGCCTTCAGGCAAATCGGCAAAATGCGGCTGTGCCGGAACAACAATAGATAAATGCCAGCCAGACTCAAACCAAGTCATCAGTGCACCTGTACCCGGCTCATTACCGGTATAGTCAATGATGCGTTTTAACAGTACCTCATCTTTCATGGTCAGGGTAAAAGACTCCCATTTATGTTCATCGACATTGCCATAAAAGGTCATGGGACGGCCAAAATCCGGTGCCTTTTTAGCCAATGTATCCCACAATGTCCAGCCATGATCCAAACGGTCACGAATTAATGCAGGTACATCATCCTTGCCGCCATAGCGAGAATCTGCAGTAATCGAACCTAGGGTGAAAATAGCCAAGTCATGCGCTTTCAGCTCAATCTGCTCCGTGCCTTCAGGCAGTTTGACATACAGGCGTGTAGCACGGCGCTCTTGTGTGTCTGTATCGGTCATGAAGTCTGCATCTGTTACATAATTACCAAAGCGCACATCGACACCTTGCTCCACCAGCCAGCGTTGTAGCGGCAGAATCATCGAATCATACTGATTGTATTTGGTGCGCTTTACCCCTGCGAGTGTATGAATGCGCGGCAGCTCTTGAATGAAGCGCAAAAAATAGCGGCGTAGTTCGGCGGCGCTATGCCATTTTTGAAAGGCGAATGTCGTGCGCCACATGCGCCAGAAGTTGGTTTCAAAAAATGTCTCATCAAAAAATTCATCAATACGGCGACTACCGATTTTCTCTTCTTTAGATGCCAATAAGCGCAGCATTTGCGCACGGTGCAGGGTATTGAGGCCTAGTTTTGCGGCATCGGCAATGACATGCTGCGCATCAATTAAACGCGCTTGGGCATGTGTTTTCACCTGTTCATTAAACTCACGGCATTCTTCACGTACGGAAATTTCAGGGTTTTCCAAAGAGGGAATACTGGAAAATAAATCCCAAAGGCATAAATAGGTTTCATCGGTCAGCATGCGTCCACCCCGTGTGACCCAAGCCTGTGCAGCATTGGGAGTAGGGCCGCCGTCCATTGATCCACCTGAAATATCCAGTTCTTCCAAAATATGAATATTTTTTGCAGGTACTTTGGCATCACGGATTGCAAAGGCCGCTGCTGCCATACCAGCAATACCGCCCCCGATAATCCAAAGATGGGATTGCTGTGCATCTAACCCATAGCGTTTGTTATTTTGCATTATTAGCCCCTCGTTTAATTAATATGATGTGCAAACGGTTTTAACACCATAAATTTAGTATGCTTTTTTATATATGAAAAATGTATTGAATATAAAGTTATTTATCCACAATTTTTGTAATTAAAGATTTACTTATTATGGTTTTTATGAATGCTTAACGGACATTAAATGATTTTAATTTATAATTAAACTATTGAATTAAAATACTTATTTGGTTATTGCTCTATATTATTTTTCAAAATAAAGATTTTGAGATAATTCACAAGTGTATTTAAATTTATAATAAAAATCTATCATTAATGTGAAAGGCTTGGTCTATACGGTTTTCAAAGCTGGCTCTGCTGTTGTCGCACTGAATTATTAGATCAAATCAGGAAGATATCATCTTTGAATGGTATCTCGACATCAGTGAGTCATAAAATTATTCAGCTTCAGGGGATATGCAATAAAGTCACTGATGCCGGTTTTACTTTTCATTAATAATTCAGTACACAGACTAAAGAAACTTTAAAAACAGGTTTCGATGTGGGCTGTCTTGCGGCAACAGTTCCAGCAGGCGCTGTACGGCATCTATCCGTTCAGGGGCACGACCAATAATCCGCAGCAGCTGATCAATATCCTGCATTTGATAAATTAACTGGCTCAGTCGCGCATCAAAACTATTGCGCCAGATAGTTAAAAATGGACTTTCGGATTTGCTTAAAAAACTTCCTTTATACAAATTGAAAGTACTGGCAAGAAGACCCGCATTCAACGATTGTTCTGCCCGTAAAAAGTCGTATTGAATTTCACAGCTCAATTTGTAAATACGCGGTTCAATACAGTTGGGCAGCAGGTTACGCAGTTGGGAAAGTTCAGCTTTAAGGGTCTTGATACTGACATCACGTTCGCCATACAAGGCATAATGCAGTTCGTCTAGACTGATGCCGTATGGATGCAGGACCAAAATACACAGAATCTCAATCTGCCGGTGAGTCAGGCTTAAAACATGCTGATTAAACTGAATCCACGGCGTGCCCAGCGCTTGAATATACAGGACATTTTTTTGTTCAAACTGGATGGCACGCTGTACCAAATCTGCACAGCGCTCTACCGCAAGCAAGCCAAGCGGCGTATGTTTTTTATATTTGGTTGAAAGGTTAATAATGCCATGAAACTGGCCAGAGTACGGATCTAAAATGGGGGCTGCATAGCATACCCAGTCACGGACGCTATCCATTTGATTTTCATGCGAGTAAACACAGTTGGAAGTATGGCTGTTTAATGTCAGCCCGATGGCATTGGTTCCAACGGCCTGAGTGGACCAATGTCCGCCTTCAACAAAATGAACCTGTTCAGCCGAAGAGAGCATGGCCGAACTGCTCCATGTCCATAACAAGGTACCCTGATGGTCAGTCAAGCCTATTGCCATGCCGGAATCATCCGCAATTTTCAGCAAATCGGCATAATTATGCTGAATGGAACGGCGGAACAAGGAGGGCTGGGATTCCTGGGGTAAAGTCTATATAGGTCACAGTCTTGGATATACGATTTAACACATGTTCAGCTAAAGCCCATTCATAAGTTTTATGAACTTACTCACTGAACCAAAATTTTCGACGATGAAAACGGCTTAATCAGCCTAATATTCGATAGTTAACTGTTTAAGCTTTGAAATTAATGGTGTTGCATCTTGTTCATGACTTTTTGCGAGAGTCAGTCTTGGATATCCAAGTTTGTTTAATATAGCGATAGGGTGAGTATTTAACCCTGATATCAAGCTATTTAGATAGAATTAGGAAAAGTGAATATCTTGATATTTTCTAATTTTAAGATGAGATAAATTCACATAACGCTTGGAAGACATATTTTTATATCATATTTGGTTTTGGAGATTTTCTGCATCTCATTCAGCATTTTTACTCAAAAATTTAATAATAAAAATAAATAAGTATTTATTATTTATAGATTTATTAGGTTTAAAATATTCAATTTTTAAACGATGAATTAGAGCAGGTTCATCCTCATCAAACTAAAGACGGGCAAAGAATATATAAACATGAATTTTACTCATCTTTTGATTAGACTAAATCATTTTTATTCATCTAATGATTCGCGTATAAATTATCCCATTCATAAATTTTGATTTTATCTCAAAGATTAGGGTAGCGGATCACCATGAGTAAAGAGTTTGCATGTTCAATTAAACGCATTCGTTTTGACGAAAACTATCAGCCAGCAGATAGCACACGTCTGACTACGAATTTTGCCAATTTAGCACGCGGTGAAAGCCGTCAAGAGAATCTGCGCAGAACTTTAGTGATGATCAACAACCGTTTTAATAGCTTGGCAGCTATTGATAATCCGACAGGAGATCGCTATTCACTTGAAATCGATATCATCTCTGCAGAACTAGACGTTGAAGGCAACGGCAAGACTTTTCCATTCATTGAAATGCTGAAAAGTACGATTACCGACCATAAAACCCATGAACGTATTGAAGGCATGATTGGTAACAGTTTTTCATCTTATGTACGTGATTATGACTTTAGCGTTGTATTACCGGCATTGGGCTGTAAAACAGATGAGAAGCCGGAGAACTTTGGTGATTTGCATGGCAAGCTTTATCAACACTTAGTCAATTCAGAGGTCTTTAAAGCAGAGTTTAAAAAACAGCCTGTGATTTGCCTCAGTGTTTCAACCACTAAAACCTATTATCGTACCGCCAATGTGCATCCTGTATTAGGGGTGGAATATAAAAATGATGAATATTCACGCACAGATGACTATTTCAAAAAAATGGGCTTGCGAGTGCGTTATTTCATGCCTGCTCATGCAGTTGCACCTTTGGCGTTTTACTTTAGCGGTGATTTACTGCGTGACTACACCGATTTTGAGCTCATCAGTGCGATTAGCACCATGGAAACTTTCCAAAAGATTTACCGTCCTGAAATTTACAATGCCAACTCGAACGCAGGTTTAGTCTATCAGCCAAGTTTGAACTATCAGGATTATTCATTGACGCAAATTGTCTATGACCGTGTTGAGCGCGGCCAACTGGCAGTCAAACAAGGTCAATGGACTGAAGAAAATTTTATCAAGCCTTACAAAGACATTCTTGAGCAATGGGCTGCAAGCTATGCTGTTGAAAGCCAAGCTGCTTAATTTATTCAATATAGATGATTACTGATTATGAAAATTTTATTACCGACTTCAACAGCGGGCAGCTTACCGAAACCCTCTTGGCTGGCAGAACCTGAAAAACTTTGGTCACCCTGGAAGCTGGAAGGTGAACAACTGCTTGAAGCGAAGCGAGATGCTTTAAGTTTGTCGTTGCATGAACAACTGCAAGCAGGCATTGATATTGTCAGCGATGGTGAACAAACCCGCCAGCACTTTGTGACCACGTTTATTGAACATCTTGAAGGTGTCGATTTTGAGAAACGTGAAACGGTTCGAATCCGTAATCGTTATGATGCAAGCGTGCCTTCAGTGGTGGGAGCAGTATCACGTAAAAAACCGGTGTTCGTGGAAGATGCAAAGTTTTTACGCAGTCAAACCCATCAGCCGATTAAATGGGCGTTACCTGGTCCAATGACCATGATTGATACGCTGTATGATGAGCACTATAAAAGCCGTGAAAAACTGGCATGGGAATTTGCCAAAATTCTTAATCAAGAAGCTTTGGAATTAGAAGCTGCAGGTGTCAATATCATCCAGTTTGATGAACCTGCTTTTAATGTGTTCTTTGATGAAGTGAATGATTGGGGCATTGCAACTTTGGAGCGTGCACTTGAAGGGTTGCAATGTGAAACTGCGGTACACATTTGCTACGGTTACGGCATTAAAGCCAATACCGATTGGAAAAAGACTTTAGGTTCAGAATGGCGTCAATACGAAGAAATTTTCCCGAAATTACAACAGTCTAAAATTGATATCGTATCACTTGAATGCCAAAACTCACGTGTGCCGATGGATCTGATTGAACTGATTCGCGGTAAAAAAGTGATGGTCGGTGCGATTGATGTGGCAACCAATACCATTGAAACCCCAGAACAAGTAGCAGAGATCTTACGTAAAGCATTGCAATTTGTTGATGCAGACAAGCTGTATCCTTCAACCAACTGCGGTATGACACCTTTATCTCGTCAAGTCGCTCGCGGCAAACTTGAAGCATTAAACGCAGGTGCTGCGATTGTTCGTCAAGAGCTTGGTGCTTAACACGAAGTGTGGCTAAATCAGAGCAGGGCGAATGATCCCTAAATCATTTGCCATACTTGAGTCTAGGTACGTCATAAATACATTTGAGATAGAAGAGATGATTGAAGCAACTGACTTTAGAAATGCAATGTCCTTGTTAACCACTGCTGTGAATGTAATCACAACACAAGGTACGGCAGGGATGCATGGTTTTACTGCATCAGCCGTATGCAGTGTGACCGATACACCGCCCTCATTGCTGGTCTGTATGAATCAATCTTCTCGCTCACATGCACATTTTATTGAAAATAAAGTGCTATCAGTCAATGTGCTCAGCACACAGCATGAACACATCTCTAATGCATTTGCCTCAAGCAAATTCAATTCTGAAGATCGTTTCAAACTTGGTGATTGGACCACACTCGAAACAGGATCACCTGTGTTAGAAGATGCTTTGGTGAGTTTTGATTGTCAGATTGAAGATATTCAAAACGTCGGTACACACAGCATTTTCTTATGTCGTGTCTTAGCGATTAAACAAAGTCAGCAAGAGGAAAGCCTCGTCTATTTTAACCGCGCTTATCATCAAGTCGGTCAATTAGAAACGGCTTAAACGTCCATTGCTTCAATACTCCATTCTTTAAAAGTCAGCATATTGTGGAACTTATTATTTTTTTAGCCATTGGGGCGCTTGCCGGATTTGCAGCAGGGCTCTTTGGTGTCGGGGGTGGAACAATTATTGTCCCGCTCTTATTTATTGTCTTTACCCAAATGGACTATCGTCCTGATGTCATTATGCATTTGGCCTTAGGCACTTCTTTGGCAACCATTGTGGTTACCTCAATCAGCTCATTGATGGCTCACCATAAGAATGGCGCAGTCATATGGCCTATATTTAAAAATCTCGCACCAGGAATGGTGATAGGAGGCTTTGTCGGGGCCGGAATTGCAGGATTACTTTCTGGAATTCATCTTCAGCTGATTGTTGGCGTATTTTTGCTTTGGGTGGCTTACACCATGTTTAGCGGTGCCAGACAAGTGGTAGATACCCATAAAGTACTGCCTTCATCGCCTAAACAATTAGGTGCAGGCGCTGGGATTGGTGTAGCTTCTGCAATTTTTGGTATCGGCGGTGGCAGCTTAACTGTGCCTTATTTAAATCATTATGGTGTAGTCATGCAAAAAGCAGTTGGAACCTCAGCTGCATGTGGTTTACCTATTGCAATTGCTGGTGCTTTGGGATTTATGATTTTTGGTATGAATGCCCACACCGCTGTGCCCAATAGTATTGGCTTTGTACATATTTATGCCTTTTTAGGCATTAGCCTGATGAGTTTCTTTACAGCAAAATTTGGTGCAAAAGCAGCACATGCATTATCACCACAAATGCTGAAAAAATGTTTTGCCATATTGCTGATTATCGTTGGATGTTTTTTCCTTTTTAAAGGACTGCGTTGAAACATATTTATTCTTCAGTATGATGAAAAAGCTCATGGAATATGGGCTTCTGTATTTTTTGCAATAGCTAGAATGATTGCCTGAGACGCAGTTGTCTTATTATGACTGAGATAACTTGGTGTTGAGCCATTAAGAATCATTGAATAGCCAGACTGAAATTTGACTTGCTGAAACAAGGACGAAATGTGCTGAAAAAAAATAATTTAGGACTTACGCATTGACAGATTCAAAAAAGTATTAAAATGCTTTATAAAGTATCTGTGATCAGACGAATTAAACATGCTTCTACAGCAACTTGTACATTACCCATTTATATGGGCTTTCT
>NZ_VOYP01000057.1:0-16639 GCF_013420235.1 Acinetobacter sp. YH01022
TCAAATGGCGATTCAGCGTTTAATTGGTTTTGGGAAAAAAGAAGAGTTTAAGGAAATTCTGGCAATTTTAAGAAGGCAGATGCCTGATAGGATAAGAGTTCTGTGAAATTTGTCGTGTACAGAGAAAATATTCATAAAAAAACCTAGTCATAAAACTAGGTTTGTTGTTTCAATTTGTGTTCACTGATGGGTTGGGGTTGAAAGCCGGTCTTCGGTATGCAATTGTTCATTTAAGATATCTACCACCATAGCCCATTCATCATCCTTTTTCCAATGGCTGATTAGAAAATCATGCTGTGCCTGTGTCCAGAATGGAGCGTGATGCAAAGGGATATCCATCGTCAATTGATGGCTTTCTATAAACCGGTCTATCGCCTCTTGGCTCGCGTCTAGTCCCAACTGCTCAAATAAAAGCTCCAATGTGGGTTGTTGATCAAACATCTCATTCTCCTTAAACCTTTATTGTTAGCTTTTAAATTAGACGCAAACCCTTATACATTCAGTTGTCACTGCATCACAGCATGTTATTTTTTGTTCAAAAACCAAATTTCAAACGTAAAAAAAGCACCCCGAAAGGAGTGCTTCTTCAATTTAATCTAAACGATTAAATTATTTAACCATGTCAGCAATTGCTGCACGTTCTTCTTCTAGCTCGTTAAGAGTGAAGTTGATACGCTCACGGCTGAATTCGTCGATTTCAAGACCTTGAACGATCTTGTATTCGCCATTTTCACAAGTTACAGGGAAACCGAACATTACGCCTTCAGGGATACCGTAAGAACCGTCAGAAGGAATACCCATAGTTACCCATTCGCCGTTTGTGCCAAGCGCCCAATCACGCATATGGTCAATTGCAGCGTTTGCAGCAGAAGCAGCAGAAGACAAACCACGCGCTTCGATGATCGCAGCACCACGTTTACCAACAGTTGGAAGGAATACGTCTTTGTTCCAAGCAGCATCGTTGATTTTGTCTTTTAAGCTTTCGCCGTTTACAGTTGCAAAACGGTAGTCAGCATACATTGTTGGAGAGTGGTTACCCCAAACAGTCATAGTTTTGATGTCAGAAACTGCAACGCCAGCTTTTTGAGCAAGTTGAGTCAACGCACGGTTGTGGTCAAGACGCAACATTGCTGTGAAGTTTTTCGCTGGAAGATCTGGAGCAGATTTCATTGCGATGTAAGCATTGGTGTTCGCAGGGTTACCTACAACAAGTACTTTAACGTCACGACTAGCAACTTCGTTTAATGCTTGACCTTGACCGATGAAGATTTCACCGTTCACTTTAAGAAGGTCAGCACGTTCCATACCTGGACCACGTGGACGCGAACCAACTAGAAGAGCGTAGTCAGCATCTTTGAATGCAACTTTAGGATCATCAGTACCGATCATGCCAGCCAATAATGGGAAAGCACAGTCGTCAAGTTCCATCATTACGCCTTTAAGCGCAGCTTGAGCTTTCTCAAAAGGAACTTCTAATAATTGAAGAATAACTGGTTGGTCTTTACCCAACATCTCACCGCTAGCGATACGGAATAATAGGCTGTAACCAATTTGACCAGCAGCGCCAGTAACGGCAACGCGAACAGGTTGCTTCATGTAATTATCTCCAATTGAGAGGATCGTCATAATAATTAAATAGCTGTTCTATTTAATCTTAATAATCATAAACGGCAAAGATTGTACTCCAATACTTTGACAGATGCATTTAAAAGAGAATGGATTTCAACAAAAGTATGATAGGAAATATAAATAAAATATATAAAAAAGCTTAGTAAGAACCTTTTATGGTAAATAAATTTGGACAGGTATTTTCTACTTCTGCTGAACAGCGCTTGTACTGTCCATTATTTTTGTAGCAAAGTTTCACTTCGGTCAGAATGGTATTTCCCTGGAAAGTCGAACAGCTAAATCTAATAGCATTGGCAGGTAAACTTGGATTCAAACGCAGAAACTGCAATCGAAGATTGGTCTGATGCATGGCTCGCGTCTCAGGACTGGTTAATTCCTTCGGAATTTTGAGACGTTCAGCATAATTAATGATAGTACGGAAATATTGACTTGAGTTCATCTGTACACATCCGCCAATTCCACGCCAAAGTTGCATGCGGGCATTTTCATCGGGCATGACTCGTGCCACGACTTTCGCCTGCAAGGGAGATAAAGCCGCAGAGGATGTGGTCCTGCACTCGGTTTCCGAAGTTTCCGGATACAAACCGGAAATATTCAGCGAATAGCCTTCCAGACATTTGCGCTGTTTTGATTTTTGGGCATCAAACATGCATACCGCAGGGGTCATTTGTACCACCATGACATAACCCTGCAAAGGGGCTGCAAAAGTTTGAGGTGCAAACAGCCCTAGTCCAGCACTGCTCAGCGCGAACAGCACCCATCTTAGTAAAACTGAAGTTCGCCCAGAAAATATCATCAACAAGTCAGACCTATCAATAAAACTAAAAATTAAGGATTATTTCTTAATGGAATTATATTCATCCGTTTTTCAATCGACTGCGCTCCTTGTCCAAGCAATACTCCATAATGGGTGGCGTTGGTCATGACATGTTTTACATAATCACGTGTTTCGGTTAAGGGAATGGTTTCAGTATATTGATCAGCGGCTATCTGCTGGGCATCCGGTTGCCAGCGACGTGCACGGTTTGGACCAGCATTATAGCCAGCCGTTGCCAGCACAGGATTATTGCTGAGCTGGCTCTGAATCATCGACAAATAAAAAGTGCCATAACGAATATTGGTATTCATGTCGGTTAAAGCTGCCGGATTATAAGTTTCGCCCATTTGCCGGGCCACCAGTTTCGCCGTATCCGGCATAATTTGCATTAACCCTCCTGCACCCACATGTGAACGTGCCTGTGAAACAAAACGACTTTCCTGACGCATCAAACCATAGGCCCATGCAGGATCGATTCCGGCATTTCGACTATGGCTGACCACATAACTTTGATGTGGCATGGCATAACGATAGGAATAATTGTGCTTGGATTCAGTACGGTCAGCCGCGTAAATGGCACGGTCGTACCAACCTATATCCGTCGCACGTTTTGCAGCTGCCAGCAGTAAGCCATCATCATGTTTTAAATATGCCTGACGCACTGCCCAGTTCCATTCACGATTCACATAACTATCCGGTGCGTTGACACGGCGTAAAGCAAAAGCACGGTTAAAATGAATATTTTGGCTTAAACGCTGCACATCACTATTTGAAGGTTGAACATTACCGGGAATATTATTGTAACTCTGCCCCAACTTATCTCTGGCCAGCAGATTATGGTAATCATCTCCCTGTGCCAATTTTTTGAAAATTTCTTGTGCCACACGTTTAGAGTGAGCATCACCACGCTGCTCTGAAGCCCGTGCCAACCAGTACTGCCAACGATCTTCCTGCTTTTGGGTTACGCCCATCGCATCAATGGCCCGAATCAGGCTTTCCCATGCACTAAAACGAATGGCTTGACGAGCATAAATTTCCGCTTCTTCTGCACTAAAGGGCAAACCGTAACTGGCATCCAGATAATTCAGTACTTCACGGTTAAAATTGTTTTTCATCACCGTGGTTCCGCCAATATAGCCCACAGTACGATAGAGCGCTTTTTGTACTTGTAGCGGTGTCCCTTCTGCTGCATTTTTGACGGAAGCCATTGCAGTATTTAAGTCGCTATCGGCCAGACGTCCCAGGGCATAAATCAAATAAGCCTGATCTGCACTGGTGGCTTTAGGCGCAGACCATAAATAATTTAAAGGATTGGCCTGAATTTGATTGAGCTGTGCAAGTGACAGGCTCAGCCCCAGCGTTTGTGCCGTAGCCAAGGCCAAGCCCGACTGGCCTGCGCGAAGCTGTCCCCACAAGCGTTGCTGCCTGTCCTGCTCGGTCATTAGGGGACTCGACAGCATCATACGTCCCAAACCGGTACAGGATTCAGGTTGTGAGTTGGTAGCAAGCCAGACATCTTTATATTCAGCAAAAACCAGGGGATCACCCGATTTGGCACGAACCTGCGCAACCGCACAGTTTTCCGCCTGATCCGGATTGGTCACATACTGCAAAATAGGCTGCGCAGTCGCAAAATCTGCCTGCTTGACTTTTTCTTCGACATAATCGGCAGCCAGTTTTTCCGCCATGGCCGATTGCGGATAACGCTGAGCAAAATTGATAATTTGGCTGGCAGGCTGATTGGCCAGATTGCTATTCAATAACCAGTATTCCGGATAATAGCCCAGCACATCGTTCTGCATCGATGCCTGATATTGTTGTAATAAATCTAAATTTGAAGAATTGGCAGCACGCAAAGCATCATTAAACTGTTCATCAGCTGCATAAGAAATCGAAATAAAACCGGTAGATGCCAAAGCCAAAGCAAGCACTTTATAATAATTTTTATTGATTACCCGATTAAACATATGCCCGCCTTCTGTCATTTAATATTGCCTTGGTCGCACCTAATCATTTTTGAATAGTTTAATTATTATTACACTACTCTACTGTTCTGTTATGTAACCTTATGATTAGACAATATTAATTTTCAATCATTTTTACTTCACAAATCAATATTTTTGCAGCTTTATTTAGAGCTATAAGTTTGGCTTCGATTCCTGCTAAAATATGCGCCTTTCTTGTATTCAAATTGCATTTTTTCAAGATGACAGTCAGCCTCTTTCTTCCTCTTCAATACCATTAGGCATTGAAAGGAAAAAGAAATATCGCTCGCTGAGTGAGCTTGATACAGTCAGTCTTGAATTGCGATTTCACCGATTTATCCTTTAGGAGCCTACATGACGGTTCAAACCTTCATTCCAAATAGTGCCCAAGCTGCTTCAGAAAACACTGTTACCCAGCCACAGCACACCCCAGCCGACGGTTCAGTGAAAAAACTGTATATCGAAACGCAAGGGTGTCAGATGAATGAGTATGACAGTCATCGTATGGCAGATCTTTTAGGCGACTCGCACGGTTATGTACTCACCACTGACCCAAATGATGCCGATATTCTGCTGATGAATACCTGTTCCATTCGTGAAAAGGCCCAGGAAAAAGTCTTTTCCGAACTAGGTCGCTGGCGCAAGCTGAAAGAAAAAAATCCTGATCTGGTGATTGGGGTCGGCGGTTGTGTCGCTTCTCAGGAAGGTGACAATATTCAGAAACGTGCACCGTATGTCGACATGGTGTTTGGTCCACAAACCTTGCACCGTTTACCGCAAATGCTGGATCAGCATAGTGAACAAATTGAAAAACCGAAGAAAGAAAAAATCAAGCTGGTGGATATTTCTTTCCCGGATATAGAAAAATTCGACTTTTTACCTGAACCGCGTGTTGAAGGCTATAAAGCATTTGTTTCGATTATGGAAGGCTGTTCCAAATACTGTTCTTTCTGCGTAGTCCCTTATACCCGCGGCGAAGAAGTATCGCGTCCTTTAGATGACGTACTTGCAGAAATTGCCGGTCTGGCGGAAAAAGGGGTTCGTGAAATCAGCCTATTAGGTCAGAACGTGAATGGTTACCGCGGCGAAACTTTTGAAGGCAATATCTGCACCTTTGCCGACTTGCTGCGTCTAGTTGCCGAAATTCCGGGCATTGGTCGTTTACGTTATACCACTTCACATCCGCTTGAATTTAATGATGACCTGATTCAGTGCTACCGTGACTTGCCACAAATGGTTTCGCATCTGCACTTGCCGGTACAAAGCGGTTCCAACGATGTGCTGAAAGCGATGAAACGTAACCACACCATCGATGTCTATATCGAAAAAATTAAAAAGCTACGTACTGTCCGTCCGGATATGCATTTATCTTCAGACTTTATTATCGGTTTCCCGGGTGAAACCAATGAGAACTTTGAAGAAACTTATCAATTCATCCAGGATTTAGATTTCGACCACTCTTACAGCTTCATTTATTCAAAACGTCCGGGTACACCCGCTTCAGAACTTGAAGACAACACCCCTGAAGATGTCAAAAAAGAACGGCTGGCCAAAGTTCAGCAATGGATTAAACGCTCAAGCATTGATAAAACTGATGCCATGCTCGGCACCATCCAGCGTGTACTGATTGAAAAGGTTTCTGACAAAGATCCGAACCTGTTGATTGGTACGGCGGACAATACCCGTCTGGTGTCTTTCATTGGTGATCCGGCCTGGGTTGGGCGTTTTGCAGAGATTGAAATTACCGAAATTAAAACTTTAAATTTTGTTTACGGTGAGCTCTTGAATCTTGAGCCTGACGTGGCGTAATGTAAGGTGATCAGTAAGATCATTTTATAAGGAATTCTCTTGACTGCAGCGATCCGACGTACAGTAACTTTTCCTGGTATTTCAATGGAACGTTTAAAAGGCATGCTGGGTGCTTATAACGGTCATTTGAAACAAATCGAACAGCGTTTAGAGGTCAAAATTTCCCATCGAGGTGATGCTTTTTACATCGATGGTGAGATTGATGCAGTAGAGAGAGCCGAAAGCCTCTTGATGCGTCTACATGAAGAAACTGAAACCAGCCAGCAAGTCAGCGCGGACACCCTGCATCTGATGATTCAGGGCAGTCAGACGGATCGTGAATTGCAGGAAGACTTTTCTGACAATGAACATACTGGTCTCGATGCCGTCTGGTTGCAAACCCGCAAAGGCCGGATTAATCCACGCGGCGCAAATCAAAAGCGTTATGTACAGCGTATTTTGCAAAGCGACATTTCCTTTGGTATAGGCCCTGCTGGTACCGGTAAAACCTATCTTGCCGTGGCTGCTGCGGTAGATATGCTGGAACGTAATGAAATCCAGCGCATCCTGCTGGTTCGTCCTGCGGTTGAAGCCGGGGAAAAACTCGGTTTCTTACCGGGGGATTTAAGCCAGAAAATCGATCCTTATTTGCGCCCGCTTTACGATGCCCTGTATGAAATGCTGGGCTTTGAAAAAGTCGCCAAACTGATTGAACGTCAGGTGATTGAAGTTGCGCCCCTCGCCTATATGCGTGGCCGTACCCTCAACCATTCTTTCGTGATTTTGGATGAAGCGCAAAACACGACGCCAGAACAGATGAAAATGTTCCTGACTCGTTTAGGCTTTGGTTCACGTGCGGTCATTACCGGCGACATCACTCAGGTCGATTTACCTCGCGGTCAGCAATCTGGTTTAGCCCATGCTTTACGTGTACTGGAACCTGTAACCGAAATTCATATCACCCGTTTCCATTCCCGTGACGTGGTTCGTCACCGGCTGGTACAGAAAATTGTCGAAGCCTATGAAGGATGGGACAGTGAACAACACCGTCTTAGTGCTGAAGCACGAGCAGAACGTAAAGCGCGTCAGGAAGCATTGATTGCTGAAAATGATGCTGCTGCCGATGCTCAGGACTAAGATATTTTAAGGATTCATTTTGAAACTTAACCTATCATTGCAACAAGACTACCAGTCACCTGAACTGGTATTAAAACGCGCTTATATTAAAAAGGTCATTGAAACTACACTTCGTTTTATCAATGTCGATCAGGACTGCGAAATCGGGATTGCTTGTGTAGACAATGACGAAAGCCATAAGCTGAATCTAGAGTATCGTCAAAAAGACAAGCCGACCAATGTGCTGTCTTTCCCGAGCGATGTACCAGAAGAAGTGCTGGCAATGCTGGATGCCCTACCCATTGGTGACCTGGTGATTTGTATTCCTGTGGTTTTACAAGAGGCCATTGATCAGAATAAAACCCCGATTGAGCATTTTACTCATATGCTGGTGCACGGCACCTTACACTTGATGGGCTATGACCATGAAACCTCAGATGAAGATGCAGAAGAAATGGAAGCATTGGAAATTGAGATTCTGGCGAAGTTAGGTTTTAAGAATCCCTATACTGAGCAACAGTAAGTTCTAGCAGCCTTCCCATTTATTAAACCCGATTAATTTCAATTAGTCGGGTTTAATTTATGCCAAATAAGCATAAAATCTTAAAATACTCCTCAATAAGTGCTGGAAAAAATGATGAACAGAATTATTTTCCGACTTTGCCTGATTTTAGCGTTATTTCCTGCATCCCAACTGTATGCCAATGTTGAATCTGTGTGTAAGGAAGTAAGGTTCCAGCTAGCAGATAATGCCTGGGTAGGCCATTATTATCTGGAAGGCGTGATGGAAGTCGGCTCTGAGCTTTTACTGCAACCGGACGGCAAGTTTAAATGGTATCTGGCAGTCGGTGCTTTAGACCAATATGCAGAAGGAACCTGGTGGAAAAATGGGACATGTATTGGCTTGAAAGCGGCTCCACAATACCGCCAATATTTACAAATTTTCCCGACCCGCCTAGATCTTTCAGAACAGGACTTAAACGTGACATGGCCGGATGGGCGTCAAAAGGGACACTATGTATTAGCCTCACCTTAAAAACATAATCAAAATAAATACTTGTCAAACTTTAAAAAGTAGATCAATGCCATTCAATCAATGCACCTCAAACTCAGCTTCAGCCGGGTCAAACCGCCAGGTACGTACAATGCGAAGTTCTGAAATATCTTTCATCCCTTTATCAAAACCACCGAATGGAGCAGCTTTACGTACTGAAGTCTTGGCCGCTTCATCCAGTAAACCATGACCTGAACTTTCAATCAGGCGAATGGCACGAATTCCGCCACTTTTATTGAGGATCACCATTAAACGCACCTCCCCTGCGAGACGTTGCACTTTGGCTGCATCTGGATAATAGCGGTTACCGTAAAATTCTACTTTCTCACGGAATTTTTCCAAATAAGCGGCAGAAATATCCTGCTTGGCCTGTATACCATCTACGGTTTTAATTTTTTGCTGACGGCTAAAGTTTTGCTGACGTTGCAAATATTGTGCTTCCAGACTTGCCACCATCGCGGCCTTGGCCTGAAACTGGCTATTCAGCTCCTGCATGGCTTTTTTGCGCTGGTTCTGTTCTGCTTCTTTCTTCCAGCTTAAGGTGGTCATCAGCACTTTTTCTTCAAAGCTGAGTTCGCGTTTCTGTTGTAAACGCTCCAGAGTTTCCTGTTGCTGTTCACCGGTCGTTTGCTCAGTCATCGCTGCCGGCATATCGCTCGACATACGGTGTGCTTCACGAAAAGTTCCAGAACCTTGCTGATCTGCCTGTGCCAGAAAATCCGCATGTTCCACCTTGTCCTCACTCGGACGTAATGTGACGGCGATCTCTTTGACTGCCGCATCACTTTCTTTCGGCATGGCAAACTGCAAAGTCAAAATAATCAAATGCAAAGCAACAGCTACAATCACTGCGCTTGTGAAAATTGGATCTTTCCACCATGCATGCATTAAAGGTGCGAAACTGATTTTCTTAAGCATCACATTAAACCGACAAAATGTCTGGTCCCCAAACTGCATAAAAGCAGTATAAAATAAACACAGCGTCTAGTTTTGAATGAAGAAACGAGAACTCAGTCAATAAGCACGCTGTAGACAATTAAAATCATGAAAATGGTGCAATTAATTTTGTTAAACTGCAAGGTGGAATATCTGTATTTTTAATACTTTCGACAGAATCTATCGAAGTTTAAGAAGATTAACTCGCTGGGATGCCTTATTATGCAAACGCTACTATCCAATATCTCTAAACGTATACGCCAGGTGTATGAAAAGGCTGAAGGGTTTATTGAAGATGAGCGTGAATTCCCCCTTTCTCAAGTTTTTTTAAATGCAACTTTTCAGCGTTTTGTTACTGACAATGTTGCCATGCTGAAAGATCTGCATGCCGACTTGCATGAAGACTGGCTACGCTTATATGCAACGCTTGATGTGAAGGGTTTATACATTACCCTTTCAGTCGATTTGAAACTGGTACAGATGGAACTGAATAAAGATACCCAACTGATTGTGTTTGAACAGATTAGTGACACCCAAGTGATTGAAGCCAAATTCAAAAATATCTTCCAAAAGCTTGCTGTAAAATTTGCTTTATTTTTCTATCAAAAAGTACTCAATCAAGACCCTCTGGGCATGATTCTTGAAAAGTTGAATGTCATTAAAGTAAAAGATGACTTATTGCATCTGGATTTAAACCGATGGTTAGGCAAAAAGCGTTCTATCATTGATACCTTAGCAAAAGTGCATGTCAACCATGCGGTTTTGCGTGAAGCTGAACTGGTGGTCATAGGCAATGTCAACCTGACTGCATTATTCAGAAAAATGTCCGAAGAGCCGATGGAGGTCTGGGAGATTGCGGAAGAATACCAGGACAGCAAAGTCAGTCCGGTTAAGCAAAAATAAATTAGATGATGATTACTGATTAAAAATCTATATTTTTTAGGGAAAAACTACATAAAGATACAGATCGAACAAAATTTCAGATTTTATCTTCATAATCAAAGCGCATAATACCGCTTAAAGACAAGTTTTACATTTTATTCCAAATTCAGAGGAACAATTTACTGATGGCTCACCCTGTATTGAAAATAATTGCGTTGACATCTGGATTAAGCACTACTCTGTTGTTTGCTGGTTTCTCAAGCCAAACCTTCGCCATGAGTCCATTCCAGGCAAGTTATCAATTTAGCTATAATGGCAAAAATCTGGGTTCTGCTACCCGTACATTAAGCAAGTCGGGAAATAACTGGACTTATATTTTTGCTGCAAAAGCTGCTGGCTTGGCTTCTGCAACAGAAACCAGTTATTTTGGCTTTAATAATGGCCAAATTATTTCCCATACTTTCAGCCGTAGCAGTAAAGTACTCATTCATAATAATACAATGAGTATCAAGTTTAATCCCACAGCTAAAACCATTAATACCAAGAAGGATGACACAGCACGTTCATTTGCCTGGAAAGCTGGTACGCTGGATGAACTGAATGCTGAATTACAACTGCGTGAAGACTTAAAATCATCCGGGCTGAGATCAAGTTATGCGATTGTCGATGCCAAAGAAGTGGAATCACGTCGTTTTGTCAAACAGGGTATGGAAAAGGTAAAAACGTCTTATGGCACTTTCGACACCATTAAAGTAGTGCTCAAACACAGCAAGCCAAATCGCGATACCATTTTTTGGTTAGCACCTAAACTGGACTACACACCCGTGAAAGTAACCCATCAAGATGGCAAAACTTCCTATGGTTTATTATTAACAGGTTATAAAGGCCCAACGAGTTAATTGATTTGAGCAATTTCGCTTGCATTTTTCGAGAGCCTTTTTAAAATACGCTTTTGCTTGAAAAAGCATCTGCCCTTAGAGGAATTCTCCCGTGCACGCACTAGAACAGAAAATCTTAAGTGAAGGTATCGTTCTATCTGATCAAGTTCTGAAAGTTGATGCTTTCTTAAATCATCAAATCGACCCTGTATTAATGCAGCAAATTGGCAAAGAATTTGCTGCACGGTTTAAAGATGCAGGGATCACGAAAATTATCACCATTGAAGCTTCTGGTATTGCTCCAGCAGTCATGGCCGGTTTAGAACTTGGTGTGCCTGTGATCTTTGCACGTAAATATCAGTCTTTAACCTTAAAAGATGATTTATACCGTTCCAAAGTGTTCTCGTTCACTAAACAAATTGAAAGTACCATTGCCATTTCCAACAAGCACATCAACTCTAGCGATAAAGCTTTAGTGATTGATGACTTCCTGGCAAATGGTCAGGCTGCTTTAGGTCTTGCCGATTTAATTCATCAAGCAAATGCAGAAGTTGTGGGTATTGGCATTGTAATTGAAAAATCTTTCCAGCCAGGGCGCCAATTGTTACTTGATAAAGGTTACCGTGTTGAATCTTTGGCACGTGTTAAATCTTTAGAAAATGGTACTGTTGAATTTGTCCGTGACTAGAATTTCAACTGAATTTAAAAAGAACGCTCAGGCGTTCTTTTTTATAGGTGTTTGTTTTTAGAATGCATATTTTATGTGAAACAGCTATCCAGAATAATGTTAACAAAATCGGTGCTTACTCACCTGCTCCATGTGAATTCAGCTTGCTGGCCCCTGCTGCAAAATGAGATACAAGAAAAATTAAATTCGTTGCACTTTTTTGTCCAATAATTCGAATCAACTCTAGGGCCTGTCATCAATTAGCTTGAGAAAATCTAATCTATCCTCATTATTTTTTCATGACTAAACGCTATGCATTAAGAGATGATCAGTGGGAACAGATTAAGGATCTGTTGCCCGGACGAGCAAGTACTGTTGGAGTAACTGCCAAAAACAACAGGCTATTTGTTGAAGCAGTATTATATCGGTATCGTTCAGGTATTCCGTGGCGAGACTTACCAGAACGCTTTGGGGATTTTAGAGTCATGCACACTCGCTTTAGCCGTTGGGCTAAAGCAGGTGTATGGCAGAAAGTTTTTGAAGGGCTATCACATGAAAGTGATAATGAATATGCCATGCTGGACTCAACCATTGTGCGCGCTCATCAACACAGTGCCGGGAAAAAAAGAACAGGCAATCGAACGCAGTAAAGGTGGCTTAAGTACCAAAATTCATGCCCGTACTGATGCTTTAGGCAACCCAACAGGATTTTATCTCACTGCCGGGCAGGCTCATGACTTAAATGGTGCTGATGTGCTGCTGGACTTATCGTTAAGTCAGACTTGGCTCATGGATAAAGCCTACAATTCCAAGAATCGGGTGATTGATCCAATCCATAAGATCAAGGGTCAGATCGTGATGCCGTCCAAAAGTAACGCGATTGATCAGCGTGATTATGACCAACATCTTTATAAGGCAAGACATCTGATCGAGAACTTCTTCGCCAAGCTCAAGCAGTATCGAGGTATTGCTACGCGCTATGATAAATTGGCTCAAAACTTCCTCTCAGCGATCTACTTACCTCAATCATGATATGGCTTAATTGATGACACGCCCTAGTCAATAGCGAGGTTTTACATCTCATAACAACCGAACTTTCACACCAAATAGGACTTTTTAAAGATTAATTTAACTACAAAGCAATATTCACTGAACATTTTTTGCTCTAAAATAAAAAAGTCTAACTATCCGCAAATAGTTAGACCCTGGATCATATTGAACGGTGGATTTACTTTACGGTCACAGTAATGCTACCGGTGTTCACAGCACCAATAGCTGAAGTTTTGATACCATCAATATGATTCACTTTTCCATCTACATTTACAGATGCATCAATAGCTGCTGAATTAAAAGCTAAATTCGCTGCAGTGTAATTACTCAGAGTTTCAGAGAATTGGTCATAAGTATCCGTATTTAACGATGTACTAATGGAACTTTCAAACTCTGATGACCGTTCAGAACGCCATTCTTCCAAATTACGCGCCGCACTTCTTTCAGCATCAAGAGTTGACTCCACTGTTCCCGTATTCACTGCGCTCAAATTGCCTTGTTGCAAATTAATACTACCGGTGTTTACCGCACCAATTGCTGAAGTTTCTACTGCAATTTTGTCTCCCACATTATTCAGTGAGTTATACCGCCCATCTACATTGACCGTTGCATCAACAGTAGCGGTATTAATGGCAAGGTTAAGCGCAGTACCATTTGGCTGGGTATGTTGAGATAAAAGATTTAAGGCACCATTTAACCCAGTATCTACAGTGACCTCTTGAGCATTAGCCATGCCTGCACCGGACAAGAAGGCAACAGATAAGGCGATTGTTTTGATAGTCTTATTCATGGTTATTTTCCTTTTTTCTAATTTTGAAGTACTTCTCGCTAAGCACTTCTTTTTTATAATGGGAGCGAGCCCATTTTTATATATTTTTAATCACGCTGCGTGCTTGACCAGTAGTTTTCCACCATTTCCGGATTAACATCCCACAGCATCGAAGTCTTTTCATTGTCTTTTTCTTCATTCATTTTTTTTAAAAAAGATGAAGGCTTTTTCATACTGATATATTTAATCAAATCCTGTTTGCTCGGTTCAGACTCACCTTCAGGATTTTCAATCAACTCGGACTCTTTTTTCTTAGGTGGCTGAGTATCTTTACTAGGTAAATCGGTTGCTTTATTTTTCTCATTCGGTGAACTGGTTTTATGTGATGATGATTCCAGAACAGTACTCGGTAAATTTGCGCTACTTTGCTGCTGACTCTGCTTATACTTATACAGCGCAACCGAACTTCGGGTTAAACTCAATTGGCCAAATTCAGGTGGTATTTGCGCGCGGCAACTTTCAAAGGTTGCAGGCGGAACAACCTGACTAAGCAACTCAAAAGTAGCCAGATTCAGCATTTGGCGTAGAGCAAAATTAGTTGCTTCTCGCTCCCCTTTGCCCACCTGAATATTCAATAAAGTATGCCCGGCAAACCTACCTGCACTCAGACCATAATCCTGCGCAGCAATCTGTTTTTGCAGCGAAACATTAGCCACCACCTTACTGCTACGGGTATCAGTCAGGGATAAATCCAGCCCGACCATAATGCGGGTTTGACTATAATTCGGCCCGACTCCACCAATCTGCATATCCACACCGCTCCCTGGAATAAAATCCAGACTGTTGATGCTGCCAGTGACATAATAATCAGAAGCCTGAATTTGTCGTGGGTCGCGAATGCCCCACTTGGCTTCGCTTTCGATAATCCTCGGATCACGCCGGTTCAATAAACTGACCCCAGCCTGAAATAAGGCGGACTGCACCATATCTCCCGCACCTTGGGTCACCATTTTGCCACTGCCGCCATTGGTCACTACATCTTTGCCGGTCTGGTCCAGAATCGCTCCAACGGAAAAGCTGACATCACTGCGCAGTTGCCCTTTCAGGCAGGATAAAGCCATATCAAAAGGGGTGAAAATATCGGTAATTGGGGGACCCTGTACCAGACTGACCGGTTTCTTGTTTGAGACCGCCATACCCGTGCACCCGCTCATCAGCTGGCTAAAAAGGATCAACACAGTCACAGAAGATATTTTTCTTCTATTTAACGGGAAATTCAGCATAGTGAGTCCCCCCCCGGTTGGGTGCTTAAGTTGGGGCATTGCTGATTGTTTTGAGTGGTCGTGGAATTTAAGGTGCCTTCATTCGAAGTATCATTCGAAATGTCCACACCGTTATTTGAACCATTGATATTCACATTGCTCGTAGCTGAATTCACCGTACCGATAGAGCTGGTCGAGGTGCTATTTATGGTGGTCTTTCCCAAGCCAGAATAATAATCGGAATCCTTGAGCTCGATCAGATTGGCCTGCACCAGATTTTCACTGGAACGAGTACTTGACGATTTCCAGCGCTGGCTCCATTCATCCGATGTGGCATAAGCATTGCCCAAAATACAGCAACAAAATAAACTCACATTGATCACTGATATTTTCATAATCATTACCCGTCCTTCGTTCCAGGATGTTTATTTATTTTCTATTTATTAAGGTTTAATTTATATTAAAAATATTAAATCACATAAATAAAACAAAAGGCAAAATTTATCAGGTTTTACATATCTTAGGTTTAAGATAACAAACTATCTTGTTGTTATAATTATTGATTTATTAATTGTTGTTTATTTTTGAATTGTAAGAAATCATTATGTAATAAATCTTTAAAATTAAAATTTACATCAAAAATTTAATAAAATTAATATTTTTTTTATATAAAAAATCATCCTGATTTCATAAGCGAATATTCACCTTGTCAAAACAGTTCAGCTTTAGGGAGTTGTAAAATTTGACTTTATTAGAATGCTCATTCAAATGTGATGAACATCTATTATTTATGAAAATACAATTAACCAATCACAGTTAAGCGTATTTATAAAGTAATTTCAGCAGTAAAGTTAATTTTTTAAAAGTATGAGTATCCGTTCAAAAAAAAACACTCTAACTTTAGCGATAAGGCTATTTGCAGCCCTATATCTACGACCACTTCAGTGTTTTGAGCATTTGCCATACTGGCACCGGTCAGGAAGGCGACGGGTAAGAAGATTGTTTTAACAGTCTTCTTATCCGTCGAAAAATCGAAGAATTAAACCAAAGACACATGGAATTAGGCTTGAAAAGAGGAGCCGTACAGTCTCAGCCTAGCCTGTTTTAAGTTGCAGTATATGCAAGATACAGTCATTTTCATGGCTGTATGATTGATGATTATTAAAAAATCAGCCATCACCAGATTCGATAAAGAATGAATGTTTTTACAACTCAGATAAACTGTTTCGACTTTATTTCAACTAGAATCAAGTTGGTATGAAATGCTCCTGACATCCAGTTGCAGAAGCGACATACTGTAGCAACATGTCATAAATATCAGCTGACCTTGAAACCTTCTCTATTTCCTATAGTTCAAGATCGGTCAATATAAATTGTTGATGGAAAAACTTATGCAATGTCCTAAATGTGGATCGACCGAAGTTGAAAAACGCGATCACGAAAAGAACTTAAAAACCATTGGTGGAATTTTAATGACCTCCGCCGGGGCAACAGCAGGAACGGTAGGTGGTGCTGCAACGGGAGCATCGACCGGTGCGGCGATTGGGGCAGTTGCCGGACCATTAGGCGTGATTTTCGGTGGCACAGTAGGAACATTTGTAGGTGCCATTGCTGTAGGTGTGACCGGTGGCGTATTAGGGAATATTTTCGGTAAAAAAGCCGGTGTCATTATCGATAAGAATAGATCTCTTGCGAAAGTCATTATTGAAAATTTATCCGGTTTACCAGTGCAGCGATTAAGTTAATGCGTAAACCGAATCTTTTCCGTCTATTTCGATAGCGTTCACTTAATATTCTAAATGTTTT
>NZ_VOYP01000058.1:0-16226 GCF_013420235.1 Acinetobacter sp. YH01022
TAACACAGAAGATTTCTGTAAAATCAAACATGGTGGTTAGAGTCTTTGGTTTGTGTAGTAACTTTCTAAATGGCTCTAACCATCTTTTTTTCAAGCGGTTTTCTTATCCGTAATTCGGGTTAGTATAAGTTTAAAAAAGAAGAATCAGATTATTCTGATTCTTCAGGATGATTATTTTCTACTTCCTTTAGAAGTCGTGTGACTAGGAGCTGGTCAATTTTAAAATGGTCAACATCCACTACTTCAAATTTATAGTTACCATAGATCACGGTATCGGCAGGGCGTGGAATTTTGCGTAGACGGTACATCATGAAACCAGCAAGCGTTTCATAATTTTCTTCATCTGGCATTTCATCAATTTCCAGCGCATGTTTCAGATCCTCAATAGGCGTGCTGCCATCAATCAGCCAGGAATTGTTATCGCGCTTGATAATTTGCTGATCCGCTTCAATTGGCGTGACCCAATCGCCCATGACAGTAATCATAATGTCGGACAAGGTAATTACGCCAACCACCAGAGCATATTCGTTAATCACGACTGCAAACTTTTCTTTGGTGGAACGGAAACGGTCCAGTAATTCAGATAAAGTCAAAGTATCTGGAATGGTCAATACATTACGAATGGTACTTTCATTTAACTGCAGTAAAGACTGGTTATTCAGAATACGCACTAGAATATCTTTAGCATCAACATAACCAATCACATCATCAATATTTTCACTACACACCAGAAACTTGGAATAAGGATATTCAGCCAGTTTTTGCCGGATACTGGCTTCAGATTCTTTCAAAGTGAAATAGATGACATTTTCACGAGTTGTCATACTCGAAGGAACATTACGTTCTTCAAGCTCAAACACGTTTTCAATAAAGTGATGTTCCTGTTTCTGTAATACACCTGCCTGCGCACCTGCATCCATGACAGCAGAAATATCATCAAAGGTGATGTTGTCTTCACGGGTGGTATTGACCTTGAACAGGCGAAATAACAGATTGGCAATGGCATTGATGAACCAGGCCAGTGGACGACATACGCTAATAAAAATTTGAATCGGGTTGATCACAGACACAGCAATTTTTTCCGGTGCAATCATGGCCAGACGTTTTGGCATCAAGTCTGCAAACAGAATGAATAATGACGTGACTAAAGTAAAAGACAAGGCAAAACCGATTGTTTCAGCCCACGCACCCGTATAGAAACGTGAAACTAGCTCGAGAAAATAAGGACGGAAAGCACCTTCACCTAAAATACCGCCAAGAATAGCAACAGCATTTAAACCGATTTGTGAAGCTGCAAAAAAGTCTGCTGAATTTTCCTGTAAATCCAACACTTGCTGAGCACGTTCATCCCCTGATTCAGCCAGTATTTTTAGTTTAACTTTACGTGCACCCGCCAGGGCAATTTCGGTGAGCGATAAGAATCCCGCACCTGCAATGAGGATGATGATGATGACGATATTTTGAAAGAGGCTCACAAATCCACCTGTGGATCATCATTATTATGAATATTTTTAACATAAAAGAAGGTCAGGTAGTAATGAAATGACTACCCGACTAAATACAGTATAAGCTTAAAAAAGAAGAATTTAAGAAAAATTGCGCTTAATAATGTGAAAATTGCGAATTATTCATTAAAAATTCACGATTTTCTTCTTCGATCATTTGGCGTGCAACATACAGAATGAGCTGGCGCAACCAGCGATGTGCCGGGTGATGATGCAATAACGGACACCATGCCATCTTCAATTCAAACTCGGGAATGTAGAAGGGTGGGTCTTTCATCAGCAGGTTCTGGTTTTTAGCCTGTAAACGTGCAATGCGTGTTGGCAAAGTCGCAACGAGGTCAACATTGGCAGCCAATAACCCGGGCATTTGATAGTGACGGGTAAAGACCGAAATTTTACGCTTTTGACCAATACGTTCCAAAGCCTGATCAATCCAGCCCAAACCCGCCTGTTTTTCCGGGTTCACGCCAAAGCCAACACCCATCCCTGTTTTAGAGACCCAGATATGCTGTGCATCTAAATAACTTTTAAGGTTTAAATTTCCTGCAGCAGGATGCTTGCTATTGAGCAAACAGGAAAAACTGTCTCGCCAGACCAGGACCTGGTGGAAACTTTGCGGAATTTCATTGAAACGGTTAATCGCCAGATCGACTTTGCCTTGTTCCATGTCACGGTAAGACACGTCACTGGGGGTTAAAAAGTCCAGTACCACATTGGGTGCTTCAGAGCGTAAGGCTTTAACCAAACGTGGTACTAAAGTCGCTTCCGCATAGTCCGAGGTCATAATGCGGAAAACACGATTCGATGTATAAGGACGGAACTCGGTACGCGGTTCCAGAATCATTGAAAGATCGGATAAGGCATCACGGATACGCGGCTGTAATTCCAAAGCACGTTCTGTGGGGGTCATTCCTTCAGAAGAACGAATTAACAGCGGATCATTAAATAAATTGCGTAAACGACGCAAAATGTTACTCATGGCAGGTTGGGTTACACCCAATTGTTCTGCAGCACGCGTGACATTTTTTTCGCGAAGCAGTACATCAAGATATATTAATAGATTGAGATCGACCCGCTCCAGATTCATACAAGAAATACCGAAAATAAGCTCATGAAATTATTTCGATTATGCCATAAGCGACAAGGCTTGTGTAGGAATATTGATGAAAAAAGAGACGGGATAATCGTGGAATTTTATATAGATAAAATGAATTAATGAATGAATTAACGAGGGTAAATGCCACGCTTGTTGAAGTAAAGTTAAATGAATCAGAGAGAAAAAATCGGGGATTTTAATAGCAAATAAAGGCCTTTATTGAGTGAGCTATAAAAAGAAAATAGAAGAAATAAAATACAGTCATATTTTGATGATTTTGATTAAAAATTTACATAAATGACTAAAAAAGTAGCTGGTCAAGCTTTTTTCTTTCAAAGCACGACTTAAGTCTAATGAAGAAAAAAACGACATTTCGAACACTTTGTAAGCAAAAAATGATTTTGAGTAATTAAAATAAAATTAATTAAAACAATAATTTAAAATTTTGAAACATAAATATAATAAGACTTTGATCTACATATTTTTTAAATAAATACTGGGAATTAATCGAGAATATTGGATTAATTTTTTAACTCAATCTAATCTGTGTTCATCTTAACGAAGCGCTCTAAATCTGAACAAATAATATGAGTGTGATTTTAGCCTTCGCTTGATGAAATCCTAATATTATTACAGGAAAATATCATGACTACATACCAAACAGCGATTGATGCAATCCGCGAATTAAAAGCGAAATTCGGCAACACTTGGGCAGACATCAGTGCTGAAGACGCTGCACGTATGCAAATGCAAAACCGTTTCAAAACTGGTTTAGACATTGCTAAATATACAGCTGCGATTATGCGTCGTGATATGGCTGCTTATGATGCTGACTCTAGCAAATATACTCAATCATTAGGTTGCTGGCACGGTTTCATCGCACAACAAAAAATGATTGCGAACAAAAAATACTTCGGTACGACTGAACGTCGTTATATCTACCTTTCTGGCTGGATGGTTGCTGCTCTTCGTTCAGAATTCGGTCCACTTCCTGACCAATCTATGCACGAAAAAACTTCTGTTCCTGCATTGATCGAAGAAATCTATACATTCTTACGTCAAGCTGACGCAAAAGAATTAAACGATTTGTTCCGTGCACTTAAAAAAGCACAAGACGCTGGTGACACTGCTAAAGCTGCTGAAATCACTGCTCAAATCGACGGTTTCCAAACTCACGTTGTGCCAATTATTGCGGACATCGATGCTGGTTTCGGTAACGAAGAAGCGACTTACTTACTTGCTAAGAAAATGATCGAAGCGGGTGCTTGTGCACTACAAATCGAAAACCAGGTTTCTGATGCTAAACAATGTGGTCACCAAGCTGGTAAAGTAACAGTTCCACACGAAGACTTCATCGCGAAAATCCACGCACTTCGCTATGCATTCTTAGAAATGGGTCTTGATGACGGTATCATCGTTGCACGTACTGACTCTGAAGGCGCTGACTTGACTCAAAAAATCCCAGTGGTTAAAGAGCCAGGCGACATCGCTTCTCAATACATCAGCTACTTAGACACAACTGAAATTGACATTTCAGAAGCGCAAGAAGACGAAATTCTGATCAAACGTGATGGTAAACTTCACCGTCCTAAACGTTTAGCATCTGGTTTGTACCAGTTCCGCGAAGGCACTCAAATCGACCGCGTTGTACTTGACTGTGTAACTAGCCTACAAAACGGTGCTGACCTGCTTTGGATCGAAACTGCAACTCCAAACGTTGACGAAATCGCTCACATGGTGAACCGTGTTAAAGAAGTTGTTCCAAATGCGAAACTTGTTTATAACAACTCACCATCGTTCAACTGGACTTTAAACTTCCGTCAACAAGCTTACGACCGTTGGGTTGCTGAAGGTAAAGACGTTTCTGCTTACGACCGTGCTAAATTAATGAGCGCTGAGTACGATGCTACTGAATTAGCTGCTGAAGCTGACGAAAAAGTTCGTACATTCCAGGCAGATGCTTCTCGTGAAGCAGGTGTGTTCCACCACTTGATCACACTTCCGACTTACCACACAGCTGCTCTTTCTACTCACGAGCTTGCTCAAGGTTACTTCGGTTCTGAAGGTATGTTGGCTTATGTTGCTGGCGTACAACGTAAAGAAATCCGCGGTACCATCGCTTGTGTGAAACACCAAGCAATGGCGGGTTCTGATATCGGTGACGACCACAAAGAAATCTTCGCTGGTGACAATGCCCTTAAAGCTGGTGATGACTCTAAAAACACTATGAACCAATTCTCTGCTCACTAAGCATTGAACTGATTAAAAAACCCGGCGCAAGCCGGGTTTTTTTATGTCTTAAAGAAAGTTTAGATTGAGATATAAAAAAAGCACCTGATTAAAGGTGCTTTTTGAAAATTGATAAAGATGAAAGCCTTAAAATGATTACTTGATTAAAATAATCAGCCAGACAAAGAAGATGATGCCGAGGGCTACAAACTGTGCAGCACTGCCCATGTCTTTGGCATTTTTTGAAAGGGGATGTTTGTCCAAAGAAATACGATCGACCACGGCTTCAATTGCTGAATTCAATAATTCCACAATCAAAGCCAGTAAGCAGACAGCAACCATGAGCGCCTGTTCAACCGCGGTCACATCAAGAAAAAAACTGCTCGGAATGAGTACGACATTGATCAGGACGATTTGACGAAAAGCGGCTTCATGGATAAATGCAGATTTAAAACCAGCAAGAGAATACTGGGTTGCATTCAATACACGCTTAACACCGGTTTTACCTTTAAAGGGGGAATAGGAGTTCATTGCACTTAAATATTCAATAATTTGCACCATCCTATTCGATTTTGCTTAAGCAAAAATTAATTACATTAACTTAATTAAAATATTGAAATGCAATAGTAAAAAATATGTCCTAAGCTTGCTTTAAAAGCCGTGGTAATTTAATAAAGAAAATTCCTTCACATTTTCTCCTTATTTAAGGCAAAGTCTTATTTTTCTGTTAAATATGATTGGCTTTTATAGTTTTGTCATTGATGATCAAGATCAGATCAATCATTTTAGTTATTCAATGATCGAGTTGAATTTTTTATCCCTTAGCACTTAAGTGACCAGGATATATGCTGTCTAGGTTTTTTATTCATCGACCGATTTTTGCAGGTGTTTTAGCCATTATCCTGATGGCTTTTGGGGTTTTTGCAACGCTGAATTTACCGGTAGAGCGCTTTCCTGACATCGCCCCGCCACGGATTAGCGTCAGTGCCAGCTACAATGGTGCTTCAGCAGAAACGGTGGAAGAAAGTGTCACCCAGGTGCTGGAACAGCAAATAAAAGGCATTGATCATCTGCTGTATTTTAGTTCCAGCAGTGATTCATCCGGGCGCAGTCGCATTAACATCAGTTTTGAAAATGGCACTGATCCCGATACTGCACAAGTCCAGGTACAAAATGCAATTAATGGCGTGCTGAACCGTTTACCGGATGAAGTGCAACGTCAGGGAGTGAATGTATTCAAGTCACTGGGTGACACGCACATGGTCATTGGCCTATATGATGCTTCGGGAAAAAGTGACAGCATTGCCTTATCCGACTACATGCAGACCCATCTGGAAGAAGATCTGGCACGTATAGATGGTGTGGGGGAGGTTGATGTCTTTGGTTCGCAATATGCCATGCGCATCTGGCTAAACCCCTTAAAATTAAAACAATACAATTTAATGCCGAGTGATATCCGTGCCGCTGTTGAAGCGCAAAATACCCAGGTTGCAGCAGGGGCGGTGGGTGATTTACCGACAGTAGTAGACCAGTATTTAAATACCAAAGTCACTTCTGGTTCACGTTTAAAAACGGTGCCGGAATTTGAAAATATCATTGTCAAATCTGCGCGTGATGGCAGTTTTATCTATTTAAAAGATGTCGCCCGAATTGAACTGGGGGCAGAAAATTATCAATCCATGAATACCATCAACGGCTTTCCTTCTGCCGGGATGGGTATTTCGCTGGCTTCCGGTGCCAATGCCCTGGCGACTTCAGCACTGATTCAGGCTGAGGTAGACCAGATTTCGAAGCAGCTTCCTGAAGGCTATAAGCTGGTTTATCCGCGTGATAATACGCCATTTGTCAAAGAATCCATTAAAGAAGTGGTGAAAACCCTGGTGGAAGCGGTGTTGCTGGTGATTGTGGTGATGTTCCTGTTCCTGCAAAACTGGCGCGCTACGCTGATTCCGGCAATTACCGTACCGGTTGTTCTGCTGGGCACGATGGCGATATTGTATGTGCTTGGCTTGAGTATCAATACACTCACCCTTTTTGCTCTGGTCCTGGCGATTGGGCTGCTGGTGGATGATGCCATTGTGGTGGTAGAAAATATTGAGCGGCTGATGCATGAGAAAAACCTGGCGGCTCGGCAGGCATCACTTGAATCCATGCAGGAAATTAGTGGGGCATTGGTGGGGATCACGCTGGTACTGACAGCGGTGTTTATTCCGATGGCCTTTTTTGGTGGTTCAACCGGGGTGATTTACCGCCAGTTTTCCATTACCTTGGTTGCAGCTATGGCTTTATCGCTGGCTGTTGCCCTGATTTTAACTCCAGCTTTATGTGCCCTGATTTTAAAGCCCAATCCACAGCCTACCCAGTGGGCGCTCTGGTTTAACCAAAAGCTGGATGGCTTAAAACAGCGCTATCTTCAATTATCTACCTTAACCCTGCGATATAAAGCCATTTGTTTGCTGCTGCTTGCTGCACTGATCAGTGTTTTTGCCTTGTTTTATCGCGCCTTGCCAACCAGTTTTATTCCCAGTGAAGATCAGGGCATTCTCAATGTGCAGTTTAAGCTGGCAGATGGTGCACCGATGTCGAAAAGTTCCGAAATTGGTGAGCAGATTAGACAATATTTTCTGCAAAATGAAAAAGACAACGTAAATCTGGTGATGGTACGTTATGGTCGTAATATGGCGGGAACGGGACAAAACTTAGGTCAGGGTTTTATTGCCTTAAAGCCCTGGGATGAGCGTTCTGGCAAAGAAAATTCAGCCCAAGCCATTCGGGAACGTGCCTTAAAGCATTTTAAAAAGAATCCGAATGCACAGATTAATGTGACGATGCCGGCTTCGGTCAGTGGTTTAGGCCAGACTGACGGGTTGGATTTCTGGATTCGTGATATCAATGGTCAAGGTCGTGCCTATCTGGATAGCCAGTTTAAGCAATTGCAGCAGCAGGCAAAACAATACAGCAGTTTTGAAAATCTGGATAAGCGTTCAAATCCTGATAAAGCCGGTTTGAAGGTCAATATTGACCAGAAACTGGCGATGGCCAATGGACTGTCACAAACCGCCATTAACAGTACCTTGTCGAGTGCATGGGGCGGCAGCTATATCAATGATTTTATTGATCGCGGCCGGATTAAACGGGTGATGATGCAGGGCGATGCCGAATTCCGTTCTAAACCTGAAGACCTGCAATACTGGTATGTGCGCAATGACTTGAACCAGATGGTGTCCTTTAGCAATTTTGCTACGGTCAGCTGGAGTGGTGGGCCAGATGTAGTGAACCGTTATATGGGCTATACCGCCCTGCAAATGGAAGCAGATACCGCCAAGGATGTTAGCTCGGGTGTGGCAATGGGGGATGTTGAACAACTGGTGGCCCAGCACCCGGGTATCGATGTGGCGTGGAGCGGTTTGTCCTATGAAGAAAAACGCTCGAGTAATCAGGCTATATTGCTGTATATATTGTCGATTGGCTTTATTTTTCTGTGTCTGGCTGCACTGTACGAAAGCTGGTCTATCCCTACGGCAGTATTAACTGCCATTCCTTTGGGGATTGGCGGCAATATCCTGTTCAGTTATTTTGCCGGTTTTCCAAATGACATTTATTTCCAGATTGCCTTACTCACCACCATTGGCCTGTCCTGTAAAAATGCCATTTTAATTGTCGAATTTGCCGCACTTGCCGAGCAGCAAGGCAGCAGTGTTGTTGAAGCTGCGCTGGAAGGTGCTAGTCTGCGTTTACGCCCGATTCTCATGACGTCGTTGGCCTTTGGTGCAGGGGTAATTCCGCTGGTATTTGCCTTTGGTGCGGGTGCTGCCAGCCGTCAGGAAATCGGGGTCAGCGTGTTAGGTGGGGTGATTTTTGCCACCGTTTTGGTGCTGATTTTTATTCCCTTTATGTATGTGCTGATTCGTACGCTGTTGAAAACCAAACCGAAAACATAATCTGATTAGTTCTATCCTTCAATATTCCTTTAGCGAAAAGAGAATATTGAAGGATTTTCTTGTTATATAAAACTGTTCAATAGTTAAGATATCTTTGTAAATGTCTCAGTCAAATTAGGCTGAGGTAGCTTGATTTCAGCCGGCTTTCACTACATTAATCATATCTATACACAGCATGTAGAAAAGACATGATGTAATCTCGATTATTTAGATCATTATTTTTTGGGAATGTGGCAATGTCAGAGCAACAACAAAAAAAATTGAGCCAACAGGAAGTCGTACGTTTGGAACGCGATTTAGCCAAGTTCGCGAATATGATGGATTCGGTTGTACGGATTCCATTCACCAAACAAGGTGTCGGGGCAGATGCTGCCTTAAGTACCATTCCTGTGGCTGGCGATGTTGCCGGTTTTGCATTGACCTGTTATGCCATCTATAAGGCCAAGCAAATTGGCGTACCGCAAAGTAAACTGACTCCAGTACTGAGATTGGCCATGATGGATGCTGTGGTTGGTTTTATCCCTGTAGCGGGAACGATTTTTGACGTTTTTATTCGTCCTAGTCGCAAAGCTTTAGCCATTGTGCATGATCATATTCGTGAGGAATATCAGATTCGTAGTGAGTCACATGTCACCCATCCCTTTTTGCATGAACGTCTGGAACAGAAGCAGCAGTCTTCTGCATTTTGGCGTAACCCTGTCGTGGCCTGGATCTGGCTGCATCTTCCTGATTTACTGGGCATTGTTTTTATCATTTTATTAATTATGGCCATGTGGCTGGGACTTGGCTGGTTATGGCAATGGTGGCAATCACTGAATATTTAAGGTCATGCAAGATCAATCAATCGATGATTTTGCTCTTGATATCGTGTGTATGAGTGGTGTGCATAATTGATTTCAATGACCGTCTATTAGCGGATTTAGTCACAAAAAAGCCTCCATCGTGGAGGCTTTTTATATCCCGTCTATCTAAGCAGATTCAGTCTAAACAGATTATGGGCAATTCAACTGTTGTAATGCAGCCACACGTTGTTCAATACTAGGGTGGGTCTGGAACAAGGCAGCCAAGCTGAAACCCTGTTCTTTGCCTTCTGCAATAGAGAAAGCTTTCATTTCTTTCGGCATTTGATCTGGCAATTCTGATTCTGCCTGTAAACGCAGTAACGCAGAAATCATCGCCTGTTTACCGGCTAAACGTGCACCCGCTTCATCAGCACGGTATTCACGGTGACGAGAGAACCACATGACAATCGCTGAGGCCAAAATACCAAACACGATATCCAGTACCATGGTAATGGCAAAATAAGCCAGGCCTGGTGCTTCACCATCTTCGCGACCAAATACATTACGGTCAATAAAGTCACCGACCACACGTGCAAAGAACATGACAAAGGCGTTGACTACACCTTGAATCAGGGCAAGCGTGACCATATCACCATTGGCAACGTGACCAATTTCGTGCGCAAGCACCGCACGAAGTTCGTCTTTATTCATGCGTTCGAGCAAGCCTGTTGAAACGGCAACCAATGCATCGTTTTTATTCCAGCCTGTAGCGAAAGCATTCGACTGATAAGATGGGAAAATACCCACTTCTGGCATGTTAATGCCGGCACGTTGCGATAATTGCGCAATTTCTTGTAATAACCATGCTTCAGCCTGGTTACGCGGAGCATTGGGGTCGATCAACTCTGTCCCGGTAGATTTTTTTGCCATCCATTTCGACATAAACAACGAAATGAGAGAGCCAACCATACCAAAGACAAAACAGATGACCATCAGGTTGCCTAGATTTAAGCCACCCGCGCCATGGTAACTACCGACACCGAAGAGTGACAAGATAATGCCAGCTACTACCAGTACCGCGAGGTTGGTTAGCAAGAACAAACCAATCCGCATCATTGGGAAAATCCTCTTATAATAAAAAAATAATCTGATTTATAAATCAAAAATCATCTTTCTAAATATGAGGTGTAAGTCTTAAAAATTCAAGGAAAAATTAAGAAAACTCGATAATGGCGCAGTTTCTAAAACAATTTAATTGTCAACAATTGAAATTCTTGCGGAAGCTGTCGCATGTGCCGTGGCATACGAGCCGGGGGCATCGGTGAAACTGCCATCGGATGCCATGATAATTTGACGCTGTGAACTATAACGACGGGCCGCATGTGATGAAGCGGATTTATCATTGTTGGATTGGGCAACAATTTTGCCGCTATCGGAAGCAGATTTTGTTGAGTTCGTACTATGACCCAAGCCATTGGCATATAAGTTGCTGAAACGGCTGCTCACACGTCTGACATAGTCCTGGGTTTCTCTGAAAGGTGGAATGCCGCCGTATTTGGCGACATTGCCTTCACCCGCATTGTAACTGGCCAGAACCAGTGAGGTATTGCCGTTAAAGCGTTTCATTAACCAGGATAAATACTTTGCTCCACCCATAATATTTTGATAGGGATCAAAGGCATTTGAAACATTAAAACGTCTTGCCGTCGCAGGCATAAGCTGCATCAGGCCCTTGGCACCGACAGGTGAGCGTGCATTGACATTAAAGCCTGATTCAGTATGCATGACTGCTTTAATCAGACCTTCAGATATGCCATGTTGAGACGCGGCCTGTTTAATAATGGAATCGAAAGCATTTTTATTGCGGCTATAACTCGGCAGTACCGAAGCTTCGGATGAACCCCAGTTACTATAACTATGAATATTGCTGTCTGGATAATACGTTTTTTTCTCGACTTTGAGATGGTTGTAACGATTTTTCTTGTTGGTGAGCAAGGTCGTACCATTCGAATCTTTTAATTGATAAATGGTCTGGCCGGCATGACTGGTCGTTGCAACAGATTGAACTGCTACACACCCCAAAAAATAAAGTCCAATTTTTACAAAGTTATTTTTCATTTTTATAAATAGAAAACATGTGTTCCAAACAGTACAAGTGGAGTTTAACAAAAAAAAACAAGATGGAAAGTATTACTCCATTAATTTTACCAATAGTTTGTAAAAATCAAGTACCGTTTGTTGAGATAGTAATCAAAAAAAATATTAATTTTTTTTAATCAGGATAACTTGACACATATAAACAGTTGATTTTAAATAATATTTAAATTGATCAAAAAATGATCAATTTAAATAGAAGCCTTAAATAACAGGTCTGACACCTTGTCAAGTGTTTTAAAATCCACAAAGTTATCCACAGGTTTTGTGGACAACTGTGGAAAAGTACAAATGGTAAGCATTGTGGCTAAAAACTGAACTCGTCAGGTCAAAATAAACGTGAGAGTTTTAGATGAAAAGGGTAGTAATAAACAATTTGCAGAAATTACATTCTTTTGGTGCGTGTTCAGACTGAATCGGATAAAATTGCGCGGTATTTTTATTTATGGGTAAATCTCGTCTATGTACTCGCCAGTTGAGTCCGAACAAGGATTTAATTTCAAACCAGAACTGCCCACTAGTTCGGCATATTACCGTTTGTTGAAAAAGCTTCGCCGTCAAGTCGGTCATGCCATTCGTGATTTTAAAATGATCGAAGATGGCGACAAGGTAATGGTCTGTATTTCTGGGGGTAAAGACAGTTATACCTTGCTGGATATTTTGTTGCAATTTAAACGCATTGCACCGATCAACTTTGATGTAGTTGCAGTCAACCTGGATCAAAAGCAGCCGGGTTTCCCTGAAGATGTCTTGCCACGTTATTTAGAGGAAAATAAAATTCCTTATTATATTCTGGAAAAAGACACTTATAGTATTACTAAAAAACTGACGCCTGAAGGTAAAACCTACTGTGCAGTGTGTTCACGTCTACGTCGTGGTTCATTGTATGGCTTTGCGCAGGAAATTGGTGCGACCAAAGTCGCTTTGGGTCATCACCGTGATGACATTATGGCAACTTTCTTCTTGAACCTATTCCATGGTGGCAGCTTAAAGGCCATGCCACCGAAACTGTTGTCATCTGACAAGAAAAATATCCTGATTCGTCCGCTGGCTTATGTGGAAGAAAAAGACATCATCAAATATGCAGAAATGCGCCAGTTCCCGATTATTCCGTGTAACTTGTGTGGTTCACAGGAAAATTTACAGCGTGCCATGATTAATGACATGCTGCGTGAATGGGATAAGCAGTATCCAAAACGTTTACACAGTATTTTTGGTGCCATGCAGAATGTATCGCCTTCACAACTGGCCGACCGTGAACTGTTTGACTTTGAAGCTTTGGATGCACAACGTGAAATTGATTTTACGGGCAGCTGTTCAACTGAAGAAGAAGGGCAAAGCAAACGGATCAATATGGTTAATTTAGGTTTTGTTGCGGACTAAGCGCATTTTTAGACACCAATTTTAGCATTGGTGTCTAATTTATATAACTTTATATATCTGATTTATTTAATAAATGTATTGAAAACTTAAAAATTGAACGCATCGTACAAAAAACGTTAAGCAGAAAACAATTTTACATGCTATAACAAGCTTCAAGCAAAATAGCTTCACAAAGATGTTGTCTGGATAGGCGACACAAATGCACAAATAAATTGAGGAAAGATCATGCCTGCCTTTTTAACTGATGATTGGTTTTCAACTGTAGAAACATTAACTGCGCAAGCTGGTGATTTAAACTTGCCACCTGCACTGGCAAATTTAGCCATCAACCTGGTGGTGTCTGATGCTCAAGGCAATACAGAATTGTCTCTTGATGGTGGTGCAATCAAAAAAGGTCTCTCTTCAAATGCGAAAACCACGTTGAACATGGATGGTGAAACTTTGCGTAAAGTGTTCCTGGAATTTGATATGGCTGCTGCAATGCAAGCCTTCATGACCGGTAAAATTAAGGTTCAAGGCGATATGTCACAATTGATGGCTTTACAAACAGCCAAGCCAAGCCAAGAGCAAAAAGATTTATTCAAAAAAGTGCTTGAGCAAACAGCTTAAGGGCTTTTTGCTTCAGAACTATCGCTTAAGTTATTTTAAGCATAAAAAAAGCTTACCCTTGGGTAAGCTTTTTTGTATTTAGAAGATATTAAATATTCACTAACTCTGAAGTTTTAATATGTTCTAAATAGGCACGGATACGGGTTACATATTGTACCGCTTGACGGTAACGACCATTGCTGGCCTTGTTACGCTCTAAATAACTATACAAGTTAACCCAGTTGTTCGGATTTTTATCTTGAGCCTGAATGCGGTTTTGAATCTGCCCGACTGCCCCCGGTCCCATATTATAAGCAACCAGCGCATACCAGTTACGGTCAGGCAAAGGGACATCTGAAAATCGACTTAACATCTGGTCGTAATATTTCGCACCGCCTTCAATACTTTGTGCCGGATCGGTTCGGTTACTGACCCCCATGGCTTTGGCAGTGCTATTGGTCAGCATCATTAAACCACGAACACCGGTCGGGGAAACGGAATTCGGTTTTAAATACGATTCCTGATAACCAATTGCTGCCAGCAAATGCCAGTCTAAATCATATTTTGCTGCAGTATTTTTAAAGCTGGCTTTATAAATCGGCATACGCTGATTTAAATCACGCTGGATACTATCCCATGAATGTTCTTGTACCACATTCTGATTATAGAACGATGCCAACTGGCGAATTGCACCAGACTGTTTGCCCTGACAGACAAAGCCACTTGCAGTTTGGGCAAGTGGATCATTTGCATGTTTAAAGACCCAGTTCAGGCTGGTATTTAGACCATTCTGTTGCAGGCTGCTTATATCGCCACAGGTTGCTGAAAAAGAAGTCAGGCGCTTTTGTTCAATTTCACTGAGATTGGCAGTGGTCATGGCAAAGTTGGCTTTACCTTGCGAAACCCATTTCAGTGCCGTAGCGTTATCAGGTACGGTTTTAAACACCAGTTTGACATTTAAGCTGTTGGCATAGTTACGCGCCAGGTCATAACCGAAACCATGCTGGTGCGAACCATCTTTAAAAATAGTCGTAGGATTTTCTACCGAAACGACGGTGAGCTGTTTGCCATTGACCACAGCATCGTACTGGAATGATTTACTTGCATTGATACTATGGAACGGAAATAACACTGTGCTAAATGCAAGAATTTTTAACGAGAGAGAAGAAGTTAAAGGTTTAAGGCAAAGCCTCGCCCCAGAAGTTGAACTACTGTGCATGTTGTCTCCGCTACAAGTAATTTATGCCCTAAAAGCAAAGGCAAACAGGCCTCAGACTTTTACAAGTTTGATAAATTCAATAAGGGTTGGGCAGTCATGACGTCATTCAAAATGACATAGGATTAAAAGGAGAATCATGTAGAATTTCTACATAGATTAAAAAGCAAGCAAACTAAAAACATGGGCGCATAATAAGGCTGAAAAATATACTTGTCAAATTTTGTACGAAAATTTTTGGAAAAATGTAGCATAACAAATTAATTTTATTGAAGAATTAATTTTATAAACTTTAGTTGTGTGTAAATACGGGATAGAATAGCCGATTCTTGTAAGTAAAATGTAAACATAACTGCAAAAATCATCATGAAATCTAACTTAATTACACGTGCTGGACATGACAAATTAGTCGCAGAATTACAACACTTGTGGCACGAAGAACGACCGGAAATTACCCGGAAAGTGAACTGGGCAGCCAGTCTCGGCGATCGATCGGAAAACGCTGATTACCAATACAACAAGCAAATTTTACGCAAGATTGACCGCCGTGTCCGTTATCTGGGTAAACGCCTGGAAGAGCTGCGCATCATTGATTTTTCCCCGGAGCAAGAAGGCAAAGTATATTTTGGTGCCTGGGTGGATATTGAAAATGATGAGGGTGAGAAAAAAACCTTGCGTATTGTCGGGGTAGATGAAATTTATGATCATCATCCACAGCATATTTCCATTGATTCACCTATGGCACGAGCGTTACTAGGCAAGCAGATCAATGATGAAGTTGAGGTGCTGACACCATCAGGTAAAAAACTGTGGTACGTGAATAAAATTCGTTATGAAAAGCCTGAAAATTCAGCAAATTAATGCATTTTGTTTTTATTTTAAGCGGTTGACAAGAAAAACATGGAAAAGTATTTGCCAAGATAGAATTTTATTTATATTATAGCCGCCATTGGAAGCGTGGCAGAGCGGTTTAATGCACCGGTCTTGAAAACCGACGAGGGTGTGAGTCCTCCGTGAGTTCGAATCTCACCGCTTCCGCCAAATATCTAAATAAGCCCTTGTTTTTACAAGGGCTTATTTTTTATCTGTAATTTTACCCCTCAACCTACCCCACATCAAAATTTGGATTGAATTGGCTTCATTAAGTTGTATTCGGAAGATAAAGGAATACAGTTTAAAAAACGCTGTCTAAAGCAAACTATATTTAACCCTAGTTACGGATAAGCTAAATTTCTAACGACATGAATTTTTGGCTTATTCTTCTGACAGAGTTGATAAGCACATAAACATGAAAATATGCCTGCTAGAAAACCGGAAATAGTCCGATGTTTA
>NZ_VOYP01000059.1:0-12705 GCF_013420235.1 Acinetobacter sp. YH01022
AACATTTTGGCGGTAGGACATACCGTTTTGTCTGTGGAGGGTGGATGCGGTAAAGGTCGCCCTGTGAAGCAGAAAGCAAGTGAAATCCGTGAGGAAGTCACCTAAGAGCTTTTGCTTTTAGAATCCCTGAGAAACGAGTTTCGCAAGGAGCTAGTCGAAAGTGGAGGGAGTATGTCAAGAATGAGACACCCAGCAGACGAGTAATCTACAAAATATCTTGTCATGCAAAGACTGCCCGGTCTCGTCCCTGCTGCTTTCCTGAATACATCGCCTGGTCCGCTCTTGCAATGGCTTTTTCCATGGTTTCATCAGGCTCGACGTGGATAATACCGACCGTGGCGGTGATATAGATCACTTCACCACTTTTTAGTCGGGTCGGATTGCTATGCAGTGACTGAAAAATTCTGTCGATAATCTCATGCAGGGAATCGGCATTGTCCACTTCTAGAAAGATTAGAAATTCCTCGCCACCAAAGCGAAAAATGTTGTCCGTGTCTCGAAGAGAATCACGCAGTATCTGCGCTGTATGGGCAAGAACTTCATCGCCTGCCTGATGTCCATATTGATCATTGACTGCTTTAAAATGATCCAAATCCAGTAAACCGACCGCCATTATTTTCTGGTTTTTTTCAGTACTCTGACGCAAGCTACTGAACTGATTCTCCATTCCATATCTTAAAGCCAAACCGGTTAAAGGATCATACTGCAATGCTTGGGTAATCAAATGGGTTCTAAAATAAATCAGTAGCTCCAGTAGATCATTCTGACTTTTTTGATATTGACTGACTAAAGCGGCCTCTACGCACTGATTGTCTCTGAGCTTGGAAAATATATTATGCAAATGATGATGCACCAGATAATGCACCTGCTCCAGTTCCCGAGTCTTGTCAGGATTGATTTTTTCAAATTTAGCGTGATTTGATTGAAACCATTTGCCAAAATGACACAATAAATGACTCTCTTTCTCGGAAAATTGTGGCTCGGCGGGTGTTTTTAAAACGAGATATTGAAATACTTTTTGTGCCCAAGTGATATGTAGCCGAATGCCCTCATCGATCTCGATCAGTGCTGCATTTTGAGAGTTTTTAGTGTGATGTAATTGATCCATAGAAAGAGTATCTCAAATAAGCGTATTGAATAGGTCGAACAACAGGTCATTTACAGCATTTAAAACTTCATCTCTGCCAGCATCCAGATAAACTATTGATCTAACTTTTATTTTACTTGATTTGTGGTCTTTTATTAAGTTGAATTTAAGATAAGAGCGATGTGGAAAAGTATAAATCCGAGCTGAATAAATGGACTTAGCCCGCCGATAGCAGAAAATACAGAGCCATTTGGGGCTCTCTTTCATCATGCGGTATGATGAATGATTTTTAAGCCCCTCTTTCTTAAAAGCAAAGGTTAGAATCGCGCGATACTAACATTCGGGACAGCTTTGCTCTTCACATTCTGTTCACGACTCTTTATCTAGAGTAAATACATAAATTTAAGACGGACAGTGATAATGAAACATGTTAAGAAAATAATAGCAGCAGCCTTGTCCTTACCGCTGCTATCTTTGGCCGGATGTCAAAGTATTCCCAGTTATTCAAACGATTATGCAAAATCCAGAAGCGCTGTTCAGGGGGTAGCCCTGGATGAGGCCAAAGCGCTGGATATTGGCACCCGCTTTACCTCAGCATTTAATACTTTGGGCACATCGGCTTTTGTAGAACGAGCTGGCTCGCTGTATGCCGATCCGCTGTTTATTAACGATACCCTGTCGCAGTTTTCATCCCGGCAAAATCTAGTCCAGCATTTTCAGGGCATGAACAAACGGGTCAGTAAGGTCAGTGTCAAGCTGTTAAACACCTCTTATCATCAAGATTCTGCCTATGTGCACTGGCATATGGCCTATGATTTTAAAATGTTCGGTACGACCCGCAGTATGGACTCTTTTGGCATCAGTGAAATCAAGGTTAACGAGGACAATAAGATTATTTTCCAGCAGGATTTCTGGGACCCGGCCAATGGCCTGTACCGTTCCTTGCCTTATGTCGGAGGAGCCTATTCATGGCTACTGCCTTTCAAAAAATCGCAATAGGCATGACGCTGCTGCTCGGAAGTTTTAGTTCATGGGCGCAGGCGCAAAGCTTGAATCAATGTGGCAATGGCCTGCTGATGGTGGGCCAAAAACAGGTCGGTATGGCCAGTTATTTTGCCCAAAACTGTAACCAGCCCTGGAAAGAGCAGACGATCCAGATGGACTTTTCCTATACCCAGAATATTCCCGAATGGGCATTTAAGCGTGCAGCCATACATCTGCTCAAGCGTAATGTCAAAGACCCCAACATCCAGGCCATTTTCAATCCGATCAGCGATTTGTATCGTCCGGTCAGATCAGGTGATCTGTACCGCTTGAAATACAGCCATGCCACGCAAACCCTGAGTTTATCCCTCAACCGGAAAAATTTAGGGCAGCTGCAGCATCCGCTGGCCCAGCAATATTTTAATATATGGCTTGGTCCCCAGCCATTTAGTGCTAAATTAAAACAGCAATTATTAAATTAGTATCCGTGACTATGTCCAAACATTTTATCCTCATGGTTGAAGACCATTATGAACTGGCCTCTACCTTATGCGAGTTTCTGGAAGAACATGATTTTGTGGTGGATCATGCCCGCAATCTGAATGCTGCGCGCCAGCTACTGAAACAGCAACGCTATCATATCTTGCTATTAGATATTAACTTGCCGGACGGTTCCGGTTATGAACTGTGCGAATGGCTGCGTCATGAAGAAGGTTTGGACCTGCCAGTGCTGATGCTCACTGCTCGTGATACCTTAGACGATAAACTCAAAGGCTTTAATTCCGGTACGGATGATTACTTGGTCAAGCCGTTTGACTTTAACGAGTTGGTGGTGCGAGTCAAAGCCCTGATCAAGCGTTCGCTGGGTGAAGTCTCTAGTAGCCGTCTGCAAATTCACGATCTTATCCTAGATCCGGCCAGACAGCAGCTGACCCGGGCTGGGCAGACCATTGAACTGCCTCCGATTCAGTTTAAACTGCTTAAACTGCTGATGCGCCATTCACCTAAAGTGCTGACCAAACAGGAAATCATGATGGAACTCTGGGGCGATGAAGAACCAGAAAGTGATGCTTTACGCAGTCATATTTATAATCTGCGTAAGATGGTCGACAAGCCTTTTGAGCAGAAGCTGATTCATACTATATCTGGTGTCGGTTTAAAAATCGCTTTAGACGCTTAAGCTTTTCAAGCGGAAACCTCGTTTAAATACACCACCACAATCAGTCCGGTAGTCATCGCCAGATCAACATCCTGATGGGTGCTAAGATAATACTGCCGGTCAAACAGCTCCACCCGCCAGCCCAACTGCTTGCACAGCTTCTGTACCAGTTGCAGGCCAATGCCATGTCCTTTGATTTCCAGTTGCAGCTGCTGTCCAGACAGCTCCTGGACTTTGGCATTATTCGGCAAAGGAATCCCGACCCCATTATCGGCAATCAGTACTTTATTTTTTTGCAGAATCACATCAATTTCTGTGCCTTGCGAATAGTTCAGCGCATTACGCAGAATATTGCCAAACACCATTTTGGTCATCGATGGATAAAGTTTACGCGGCTGCTCATCGAGGTCTTTTTGCAGGTCAATCTGCATGCCTTTGTTATGGCTAACGCTGTCCAGATCCTGCACCAGATTGTCCAGTAACTGGGACAGCATGCTCGGTTCTGCACTTAAAGTATTGGTGGTATTGCGGGCGATAGCCAGCAAAGTATCGACCAGCAGTTGCATGTCTTCAATGGTATTGTGCAGGCGAGTAAAGGACTTGTTGTCGCCATAGCGTGCCTGACACAGCTGCACATTGCCCTTTAAAATGGTCAGTGGCGTGCGCAGCTCATGGCTGACATCACCGGTAAACTCGCGTTCACGCTGAATAAACTCGCTTAACACCTGATGATATTTTTCTAATGCCTGCTTGAGATATTCCGCTTCCAGATTGGAGTCGGTACGGATGTCCTGAAACGGCGAAGCCTGATTTTTCTGGTGTTCCCAGTCAATATGCTCCAGCGCATTGGCCAGGCGGGTAATCGGGGAAAAATAGCGCCGCGCACGGCGATTCCACCACCACAGCACGCTATACAGCACAAACAGGCTGACCATTAGCGGTGCTAGGCCAAACAGCCAGACCAGCTTGTTGACGTTGCTTTCACCAAACACCAGCAGCACATGCTGTCCGTCTTTTTCACCATAAACGGTCATGCGCTCCTTGCCATCGACAAAATGCCGGTTCACCCCTTGCTCAAGCTGCATGTGGCGAAATTGGACCGGCGGCACATCGTTCCAGCGGTAACCATACAGGTTTTTGGTGTCGGGCAGTTCAGCAGCTGGATTACGTTCCAGCCGCTGCCAGTAGTGTGACATTTCCTGTTCCAGCGCAGTTCTGAGCAAGGAACCCTTGATTACCCAGGCACTACAGGCAATCCCGATCACCACAGACAGGGCAATGAATCCGATTTGCAGCCAGTAGTAGCGGTTAAACACCTCACCCAAAGGATGATCGCGTTTGTCCCTAAACAGCCTTAACATTGGTCTATTCCCCGCTGGCCCATCCGATTCATCGTTCAATTATATGACTTTTTTCTTAAACAGAAAGTGGCCGATCACCCATTCACGACCATGGTCATAACCAAATAGTTCGGCACAGGCCATAAAGAAAATTCGCCAGCGCTGCCACCAGATTGCAGCATCTGCACCATAGGTCTGTTCAAACAGGGGCTGCAGCTCGACTTGCTTTTGGTCCATATTCTCCAGCCAGGCATTTGCGGTGCGTTCATATTGGGTGCCTGCCCATTGCCAGTGCTGTTCCAGCTGCAAATGCTGCTGGAAATGCAGGAAGGTTGAGGCTGCAGGCATCAGACCGCCACTAAAGAAATATTTTGACATCCAGTCAAATTCATTTTTCACTTCAAACGGATAATGCAGGAAACGGTGACAGAAAATATGGCACCACAGCAAGCCATCTGCTTTCAGCCAGGTGCTGATATTTTCAAACAGTTTTTGGTAATTACGTACATGTTCAAACATTTCCACCGAAACCACACGGTCGAAAGAAGCGGCTTCCAGTTGCAGTACATTGACGTCGCAGGTCATCACCGTCAGGTTTTCTAGTTTTTTCAGATTGGCCTGTTCTTGAATGTACTGGCGTTGGGTCGAGGAGTTCGACACCACAGTAATGCGAGCCTTGGGATAATGTTCCGCCATGTACAAACTGAAAGAACCCCAGCCACAGCCTATTTCCAGAATATCCTGTCCATCCTGCAACTGTGCACGCTGGCAATAGCTGGCCAGTGCCGCTTCTTCCGCCTGATCCAGTGTGGTATGTGCGTGTTCAAACAGGCTGGCGCTGTATTTCAGACGTTTGCCCAGTACTGCCTGGAAAAATGCGGTGGGCAGTTCATAGTGCTGCTCATTGGCTTTGTCGGTCTCGATGGCAATCTCGCTGTTTTTTAGCATATGCAGCACATCCATATAGCGCTGTGCCGCCAGTGCCGGGTCGAAGCGTCCTTCCTGTGCCAGGCGTTTTTTGCTTAAAGTACGAATGCCGGTCCGAATCACCGGATCGGGCAGTTTGCCACTTTCGATCAGTTTTAAAGATTGTTGAATCATAAAGTCCATGTATTTACCTACTCTTTGGGTGGCCACGGAATAAACATTGAAGTTCGTCGTTGATAGTCTTTATAGTTGTCGCCGCGATGTGTCAGCGCCTGTTGTTCACTAAAGGGAATACCGGTGATGTAGTACAGAAACAGCCACATCAACAGTGGATACAGCCATAATTCATAAACACCTGCCCCTAGACCGAGGATTGGATAGGCAAACCAGTGCAGCCATTCAAAGAAATAGTTTGGATGGCGTGAATATCTCCATAAGCCTTGGTCCAGGGTTTTGCCTTGGTTTTGTGGATTCAGTTTGAAACGGTAGAGTTGCTGGTCGGCCGTGCTTTCCCCCATCAGGGCCAGCAGCATGATCATGCCTGCCACAAATACCGTAGCCTGTGTCCAGTCATTCCACTGCTGGATTGGAATGCTCAGTAGCTCAAGCATCGGATAGGAAAACAGCACCACCAGACCGGCCTGAAACATAAAAAAGGCCAGAAAACCGAGATGCTGATAATCGCCCATGGCCCGGCGCATATTGGCATAACGGGTATCTTCTGCAGTTTCATTGGCATAACGGCGCAGTAGATGCCAGGTCAGGCGTAAAAACCAGATGCCGCTAAACACGCCCAGAAAAACCCGAACCAGCAGCGGTGCAGTTTCCATGACCCAGGCCGAGATAATGACGTTGAGTGCAATACCAAAGCTCCAGGCCACATCGACCAGTCCGGCACGCTGGTTATAGGTCACCAGCAGCCAGCTACAGAACATGATAAAGACATTCAGCACCAGTAAATTCAGCAGCATGTCAGCCCTCCTGTTTTATCTCGGCTTAATAAGCACTGGCTTCGAACAGCAGATGCACATCACTGATCACGCCTTCGCGGAAGCCACCTTCGCAATAACACAGATAAAAATCCCACATGCGGATAAAGCGCTCATCAAAGCCGAGTTGCAGCACCTGATCACGCTGCTCCAGAAAACGCTGACGCCAGCAGTTTAGGGTTTGGGCATAGCTCTGACCGATATCTTCCAGATGCTTGAGACGCAGTTTTTGTTCGGAAGCGGCTTGGGTCATGACACTAATACAGGGAATAAAACTGCCCGGGAAAATATAGCGCTTGATATAGTCCACGGTATTCAGGGCTTTGGCATAGCGTGCATCTTCAATGGTAATGGCCTGAATCAGGGCCAAACCGTTCGGTTTTAGCAATTCACGGCATTTACGGAAATAGGTCGGCAAATACTGCTCACCTACTGCCTCGATCATTTCAATCGACACCAGCTTGTCGTATTTGCCTTCCAGTAGACGGTAATCTTTCAGCTGGACAGTGACGCGATGTGATAGTCCGGCTGCAGCGACCCGGGCCACGGCTTCATCATACTGTGCCTTGGAAATGGTGATGGTGGTGACTTTACAGCCATACTGCTGCGCGGCATAAATGGCAAAACCGCCCCAGCCACTGCCAATTTCGACTAAATGATCCATCGGTTTCAGCTTGAGTTTCTGGCAGATCAGCTCTTTTTTATAATCCGAAGCCTGTTCCAGACTCATACCCGGCTCTTTAAATACCGCACTGGAATACATCATGCTGCTATCCAGGAACAGCTTGAAAAAGTCATTGCTCAGGTCGTAATGCTCGGCAATATTTTTGCGGCTGCCATCAATCGAATTCTTGCGCGATTTGTACCAAGCCTTTAACAGCAACTGGCTGGCCTTGGCCACTGCATTCTGATTCATCCGGTCCAGTACATCGCGGTTACGTGCCAAAATGCGGATGACATCCACCAGATCTTCACTGCTCCAGTAACCGCGGATAAAACCTTCTGCCGCACCAAGCACACCATTACGGAACAACAGTTCCATCAGACGGGTATCATGCACCTGAATCACGGCCTGCAGATCACTGTTTTCGCCGACTGTCCCGTTCCAGACGCCTTTAAAAATCAGCTGACCATGCCGCAATTTCAGCAAATGACGCAATATCACTGGCAGTGTGCTTTGCTCTCCCATTAACAGTGTTTTCATCGCAATGTGTTTCCTTTTTCTTTTTTAGGATGTCGGTAAAACGGAATTTTCTTTTTCCATAAACGGAAGGCATGCAGATAAATTCCGCTGACCATCCTGAAGGGTTCAAGAACTTTCAACACAGCATAGCGATACTGCTGTGAAGGAACCGTGATGGCCTGCAGAGAAAATTTCAGGGTGGCATCAAATTGCAGCACGCCCTGCTGAAACAGCTGCATATGAATCACGTTCTGCTGATCAGAGAAGCTGAAGCGCCAGCGGTAATCCAGTACCATCGGCATGAACGGTGATACATGAAAGGCCTTTTTAAAATCAAACTGGTGACTCTGGTACGGCGCATATTCAGTTGCATTGTGCCGGCAGTCATGGATATAGACCTGACGTTCATTCCACGGTGTATTGGTAATTTCACTCAGTACAAAGAGCAATTGGTCGGTGGCATCAAAGACCAGATAAAACACCACAGAATTAAAGCGAAAGCCGAGTGTGCGTGGCAAGGCCAGAACCCGGATAGACGCGGCATGCGGTAATAGGTAGTTTTCCCGCTTGATCAGCAGGCGTGCGACCTTCTGCCGAATCGAACCACATTCCATGGTCAGAAAATCCCGCTCATCCAGGGTCAGGAAATTCCAGTGTCTGGAAGACCAGAGCCAGGATTTTTGGGTAAAGCTTGAGAGTTGATCCGGATCAAACCAGAGATAGGTCAGTTGGCTCTCAAAAGCATGGGCTTTGGGCAGGTAACGGCGATGCCGGATTTCGGCAGCGGCGATCGCCAGTGGATACATCTGCATCATGCGCTCCTAGCTGCCTGCTCGGTCTGCTGCAATAGCTGATCGACTACCCATGAAGCGCTACGTGCCCCATCCTCATGAAAGCCCCAGCCCCAGTAAGCGCCACAGTAGGAGGTGCGGTTCTGAGTATTGACCTCGGCCCAGCGTTGTTGTGCTTCAATCGCCGGGGCATCAAACACCGGATGACGGTAATGCCGTTCTACCCAGACTTTTTTAGGATCCAGGGCAAAATTAGGATTCAGGGTGGCAAAGACCTGGGTTTTGCATTGCAGGTTTTGCAGCTGGTTCATCCAGTAACTGAAACCATAGTGCATACCACTGTGCTGGAATGGGGTCTGTTCGGTGGCCTGACTCGGGGTCACATGCACATGCCAGCTAGCCCATTGGCGTCTGGATTTTGGCATGATGCGGGTATCAGAATGCACCACCATGCGGTTATCCTGATAGCGGAACTTGCTCAGTACGTCCAACTCCTGCGCGGACGGGTCTTTCAGTAACTTCAGGCTGTCATCAGCATGGCTGGCAAATACGACCCAGTCAAAACGTTCGCTGCCCTGTGTTGTTTCAACCAGCACATCATTGGCACTCCGCGAGACATGTAGAACGCCGGTCTTGCGGAAGATAATATTGGCCTGGGACTGAATCGCACGAACGTAGCGAGCCGATCCACCCTTGACTGTGAGCCATAACGGTCGGTCTTTCAGTTGTAACATGCGATGATGCTGGAAAAAGCTCACCACAAACTTATAGGGAATTTGTCCGGCTTGTTCCACCGGACAGGACCACAGCGCCCCGCACATCGGATAAAGATGTTCCTGACGGAAGGCTTGGGAATAGCCATGCTGATTCAGATACTCATCAATACTGAGCTGTGCATCGACTTGTTCCACATCCAGATCTTTATTGGCGGCATAGAAACGGAACAGATCCGACAACATCGCGCGAAAATCAGCATTCAGAAAATTTTGTGGGCGGAAAAGCAGGGAGAATTTTTTTGAAGGATTGTACTGTAAGCCGCTGACCTGATTATTCACCGAAAAGCCCATGTCACTGCTTTGTGATTGAATTCCAAGTTCTTTCAGCATGGCGCAGAACAGCGGATAGTTATGCTCATTAAACACAATAAAGCCGCTATCCACCGCGACCTGTTCACCGTCTATATTGAGCTGATGGGTATCGGTATGACCGCCGAAGTAGTTATTCTTTTCAAAGACCGTGACCTCATGCACTTTGCTGAGTTTCCAGGCAGCATACAGACCGGAAATACCTGAACCAATAATTGCAATTTTCATGGTGATTCCTTCGATTGAATTTTGTGAGTGCCTGTCGTAGCGGCTTTTTTCTGTTTTCTGGCCTGAGCAATTTTACTGACTTGATAGACCCTTGCCGGAATGGGTTTGATTCCCCAGACCAGTCCGAGCCAGGACATGAGTTTCAGCAGATAATAGGTGATATCAATCTGCCACCAGTAAAAGCCTTGCCGAGTACTGCCAGCATAGTAGTGATGGTTGTTATGCCAGCCTTCGCCCAAGGTAATAATGGACAGGAATAAGTTGTTGCGGCTTTGATCTTCAGTGTCAAAATCCCGGCTGCCGTAATGATGCGCCAGTGAATTGATACACAAGGTGGCATGGATCAGTAACACGGTAGAGATGACAAAGCCCCAGACCAGCAATTGCAGGCCTGACGTACCGAGTTGCGGCCAGGTGATGGCTAGCCATTCCCCAAATGCATAAATTCCGCCTGCGGTCAGCAGCACCACAATTAAACTGAAGCGATCCAGCCAGATCAGTTCCGGATATTTCAGCCAGTCCTTAATGACTTCTTTACGCGTGGCAAAATTATATTCATTTAAAAACCAGCCGACGTGGCTGTACCAAAAACCATGCGTCGAGGAATGCGGATCTTGCAAGGTATCGGTATAGCGGTGGTGATAACGGTGATGCGCCGCCCACCATAGCGGACCACGCTGTGCACTCATGGTGCCAATCAGCACAAACAGGAACTGCACTAGACGCGAGGTCTGAAAAGTTTTGTGTGACAGATAGCGATGGAAAAAAGCGGTGATGGAAAACATGCGGATCAGGTAGAACAGCAGCATAAATCCCAGCGCAAACCAAGACACTCCCACCCAGAACACGGCGAGACAGGCCAGATGTAATAGAATAAAGGGTAAAATCCTCAGCCACTGAATCTTACTGTTTTCAGTTGTCAGTGTTTTGGGCTGTGTGGGTGTAGACCAGCTGTCTATCCATCGCATCAGACTTTTCAACATGGACTCATCCTACTTTCAAGCGATTGTCTTTATTCTATTTGATGAGTGTAATCAGTCAGATATGAATTTTATGTGAAGTAAATAAAAAAAAGCCGAACTGTGTAGAGAGCGTGGTCAGTTCGGCAAAAGGGTAACAGATTAATGCGGCAATTTGATCAGTTTTGTCACGTCATAACCATAATGTTTTGCAGTTTCCAGATAGGATTGATAAGTGGCTTCATCCAGTTGCGGTTCACGCGACAAGATCCACAGGTATTTGTTACTTGGCCCACCTACCAGTGCCACTTTATATTCTGGGTCTACTCGTAATACCCAGTAATGACCTTTGCTAAATGGCATCCATCTTAAAGCTTGAGGCAAAAAGCTGACCTTCAGTTTGCTGTTGCCCTTATTTTGCGGATAGGCAATACCTTCAGAGCTGATCATCTCACCATTGGCAATCCGGCAACTATTCAAAACACGCATGGTTTGATCGGTATTAACGCTATATTGTGCAGAGATATTCGAGACACATTTACGCTGAAAATACATCGGTAAATGCGCAATTTCATACCACTTGCCTGCATACTGCTCGATATCTACCTGATCGACTGCCTGAGGTGCAACAGTTTCTGCTCGAGTCGTTGTACTTAAGCTGATGATGGCAAGTGCTGTCGCTGCAAAAACAGATTTAAATAGCATCTTCATTTTTTAGCCTTGTTGTATTCTAGGCTTAAGATAACCTAGGTGGGTGTGAACAAAGCGTGAAGACAAAATGGTGAAATTCAGTATTAGTGATTGAATAATTTAAGCTGGATTAATCTTATTGTCCGTACAATAACTCTATCAAATGGAGCGTAAAACTGTAAGCATTCGCTGAGCCCCACTTTTTTATCTGCTCAACATCACGATACTGTCCACGTAAAATGAACTGGACAGCTATTTATGGATTTAAGGACAGTCAGATAAGGTATATACTTTACAACAACAGCTAGACTCACCTAGGAGCAGGCAAATGCCTATCAAATTTGTAATCCGATTCACTAGTATTTTAGTTTCATTATTAATTTTGGCTGCTCTTGTCAACCAGTTTTTATTTTCAAGTCAAGTAACAATTGACGTATGGATCCTTTCATTCCCCATTATTGTGGGTGTTCCAATTTTTGCATCTATTATCTCTGCAACAGATAATGAATTAAATCAATCCCACTAATTAGTGTATTTACATGAATTGATAAAGTAGTGATCTAATCGCTGAAAAATTCATTATAAATTATAAGATGTAATGCCAGTCAGTTAAGAAATTGACTGGCATTTTCTTGGATATTTCTGTGGTTTGATCATAAACGTCCGCAGCATCCTCTGTTACAAGAGAAGTTTTATCATTTAGTAATAAAAAACCATTTATCATCATATTGATTTACTTCAATTTTTTATATTTAAAATTGAAATGCTAAATTTTAATTCTGTATAAGAGTTTTTTGAGTTCAAACTCTTGGATCTACCATACTATTTTACGCTGCAGGTATTTACAGATTTCCTTTCTTCAACTGAATTAATAAAATTTCCAATCAGGAATTCACTTTGTCTTAAGGAGTCACGATGGTCGCCTTCTTTCAAAGGATAAAACGCAATAGGTTTTCCTACCTGGCAGACTATGTCGATATTGAAGTGTTAACTAAAAATATTTTTATTGATAAACAGCATTTGAATCATTTATTTGAGCGTTTCTATCAAATTGATAGTAGTCGACATTCCAAAGCAAAAACTGGTGGTTTAGGGCTATCAATAGTTAAATCCATCATGATGTTACATAATGGGGAAGCAAATGTACATAATAGTCAGAGGTGGTCCCACTTGTTTGAACAACTAAAAGCGTATTTATAAGTAATATTCCGCTCTAGTTAAGCCACCTTGTTTTGTTGGGGTAGCTGATCATAGTAAAACTCATTTGGTGTCATTTTGTCTAG
>NZ_VOYP01000060.1:0-12360 GCF_013420235.1 Acinetobacter sp. YH01022
TTTTGATTCCTTTAGCAAATTCTGCTGCAAGGTCTTTTAGTTTTTGTTCGTTCATCATGTTGCCTGACTCCGTTGTGAATATGAACATAGCAAATTCAGGCAATTACACAATTTAATTTACAGTCTCAATTTGCATGTTAGAACCTATTCAAAGTCCGTATTTAATAGCTTCTCTTAGCGGATTTACTCATTTTCAAGCACTTGTAAGTAAAGCTCATCCGCTTTTTGAGCAATGGCTTTGCCATTCTCACGCATTTCTAATTCTTTAGCTACATAGGCTTGAATCGGTATGTTGTAATAGCCACCACCATAGTAGTCTTTAATGAGTTTCAAAGGCACTTCCACACCATATTCATCAAAAAGATTACGTCTGTAATTATATTCATGGATCGTATCCGCATAGGTCGGCAATCGGGGTAGATAGGTCAAGTGTGGTGTAGCAATTTCCATCTGCATCCATGTTTTCTGCTTCTTAGACCTGTACTTTAAAAAACGCTGTGCAAAATGGATAATCTGCCCTGCTTGGGAACGGCTTGCTTTGAAAACAGACCATGTTTCAACCATCAGGAATAGATTTTTAATGTCGGCTCGGTTCTTCTCTGCTAGAGAACTATTTTTTTGACTAGCCAATTTATTAATAGAATCAGTAAATTTAGTTTTAATTTTTTCAATACTTTGCTTTGTATATCGCCAAGTCCACGTATAAGCCCTTACTCTGTCTTTGTAGTCTTTTTCATCACCCAAGATGAGCTGTTTATAAGTCTTATGCGTATCTCTAAAAAGCTCCATAGTCACCAGGGCAGTAGGTTTGACAGCAATTGGATTTTTTAAGACAAATTGTTTTGGCTCATTATCTTTGAAGTAGTCTGCAATCAAGGTCTTTTCTGCTGAGATCGAATCAAGATCCCACTTAAAGCCTTTGTACTTCTCTTTAAGAGTCTGAATCTTCAAACGCTCCGACTCTTTGGCAAGTTTATTAATCTCAATACCGTTGAAAGTATTGAAATCTCTACTTGTAGGCGTAGTGAATAAGCAATACAGAAACCATTTATTTTCATTAAAGACATCTCTTTGCACGATCATCGTGCAAATAGGATGACCCTTTTCTAGGCGGTAAGAACGCTGTCTTGGTGAAATACCCAACTCATAACGCTCTGTCATCTTATCCAAAACGGATTCAATGGATTTCTTAGAACTGTCGTACTCAAAGCTGAAATAAAAATATGCGCCATTGGCAACATGGTCAGCGAGCCGTTGCATTGTAAATTTTGTGTGTGGACTAAAAATTATCATCCAAAATATTTCCAATCATTGTTATCAAGGGTTAATTCACAAAATACGCTGTTTTTTGATCAAAAACTAGCATTGTAATCGAGTAAAAGGATTTTTGGTTTTTAGCTGTTTTTTGCTTTTTCCATAGCGAAGCTATGGTGAACTTGCGAAGCAAGTTTTAAGGACTTCTAGACGGTGTTTGTAAGAGGGTAATAAGTAGTTCCATGCGAACGCACCTAGACAGCATATTTTTTGTGCATTATGATTTTCTCATCAGTTGTGAAGTGTGTCTGACCAACGCACCTAAAAGACCTAACCGTTTTTTAGTGTGCCGTTAGGCACACTAAAAATTTTGATTTTCAACAGCTCACAGTGGAAAGGTTGACAGCCTGAAAACTGCTTGACGAAGCGGACTGCTGCGGAAACGTAGCTCGGTACGCTTTGATGAGGGCTGATGAGGGGTGGCTTTTGCCTACCCTCAAATTCTACTCAATCCACTTCATTGTTGGTTCTTGAAGTTGGGCGACAAGGAAACGGAATCACCGAAAGGTGGCGAATGGGTTAAACCCCATTCTAGGCTGAAAGGGCTGAAATCCTGCTTTTGAAGAAATAGTGAGTGAAATCCATAGATGGAGAGTAGCGTTAATAACTACCGTTCTTCGCTGAATCTTTATGGTTTGGCGAGGTGCGTGGCACACACGATGGCTTCTGCGGTATTCGAGAGGGTACAGGCGATCAAGGTGAAAGCTGGCGAGAGTGGCACTTTTGGGTCAGGTGGTGAATTTGTCGTGATGACATTCCATTTTGGCTCGAAAGGTCGATGTATAGCTTAAACGTGTTAAAGGTGGGGAGAGATCCTCATCGACTGTGCTAAGTAAGTGTTCTACCCATGATGATATTTTTTAAGCTGCGGAATCGGTATTTTGGAACTGCGTACCGAAAAGCAAGGAAAAAGCTTAGAAACTTAGTGGATGAACGTACTGCTTGTTAAGACTTCAATTGATAACTTGGGACGCACTTTTATGTCATTAGGTTTTGTCACCTAAGTTTTTGAATAACTAAATTTTTAGTTATCGACATAGATGTGTTGGAGCGATCTTTAGTAGCGCATATAAGGCAGATTTTTGCCGAAGTTGTACTGTAATAATTCTGAATAAGTTGTTGTTTTTATTTGTAAAATAGATAGTAATCTATAATTACAGGTAAAATTGATAATCAATAAGAATTTTCTTTTGAGTTGTTTTATCAAAAGTTGGTTAAAAAACCATAGCTACCGTTGTCAGAAATGACTTGTTAAGGGAATCGTGGTTTTGCGAAAGAGTGATGTTGAGGCTATAGGGGACTGTAGTTGAGTGTGTTACTTCCTGCATGGTCATAGTGCTTGAAGGCTGTGGATTTAAAGCCACAGGAGAGTCAAAAAGGTTAAATGGGGATTGGTCTCCCCTGCTGTTCGAGTTGGTCGCTCGAACTAAACTAAACTTCTGAAGACATAGTTTTTCGAGGTTGTTATCCACCATAGGATAAATATTTTCTGATTTTATGAATAAAATTAGCGTTTTAAAGTTTGGTGTTGGTTGGTTGGCAATCGGCACTTCGACAAAATTTTACGGTGCATACGTTATAAGCATTTTTTAGACCCCCTCGGATATTCTTGCCAACAGAATATCGAAACGAGGTGGGTTGTCTAAATGCTCACCATTTGCGTTTTAAGGCACTTTAAACTAAAACCTATAGGTAGAATAGGAATGACCAATAAAACGCCAAATACAGCAAACCATGCGCTATAAATCCACATCTCTTGGTGTATCTTGCTCTCGATCTGTCATAAAATCTTCTAACCCTGTTGGGTCATCATGGTTTTTAAAGAACTCCTCCCAAGTTACTTCACAAAAGACACCATCTTCATTGGCTCTAAACCATCGTGGTTTGTTGAAGTTCTTCATCGAGAGAGAAACCAAATCTTCATCTTTTTTATCTTTGCTCATCTCAGATCCTCTTTAGCGAGTGTCTACGAGCGACACAACGAAAATTTGCGCCTAGACTCCCTGAAAAACTGCTTTTTAAAATATTTGCTTCAACAAATTGAAAGTAGATCACATGCTGATCTTTGCACCTAGACCGAGCGAAGCGAGCATAAAAAACTTATGAGCGAAGCGAATTCCGAGTTGCTTTTGCCTTTTCTTAAAGTAACAAGAATATTAACTAAAAATTGCCCCACGAATCGAGCGAAAGCGAGATTCAATAGAGTTTGAGCGTAGCGAAAACCAAGGGCAATTTTTCATTTATTTTTTCATTTACTAATTTTAAAAGCTTTATTAAAAGCTTTTAATAGCTTTTAAAAAGCTTTTAAAAAGCTTTACGGCCAGTCTCAATGTATTGCTATATCAGTGTTTCAGACACTAAAGTGGGGGCGAAATGTTAGGTTTTTGACTTTAAGTGGGGGCGAAATGTTAGGTTTTTGACTTTAAGTGGGGGCGAAATGTTAGGTTAGTGGGGGCGAAATGTTAGGTTAGTGGGGGCGAAATGTTAGGTTAGTGGGGGCGAAATGTTAGGTTAGTGGGGGCGAAATGTTAGGTGGTAATCAAGATATGCTTGACTTAATAAGTGGGGGTAAGTAGCATTGAAAATACCACCACATAATAGAAGAATAGTGATTTTAGATGGCTGTATCATTAAAGAAAATTAAAAATTTTGAGGAACATGACAAATCTCTTTTTCCTCTTTCAGCACCTGCCAAACGTTATCCAAAAGACTATGCTGTCTTTCAAAATATTTTCTGGCAATTGAAGCATGAGAAATCACCAAAAGACGATATTCTAAAATTGCTATTCTTTTTTAGCCCTAAAGTTCGGCTAGCATCAGATCCCAATGAAACAACAGAATTCACTGTAACAGCTAAAGAATATGCTGAATTGACGGGCTTAAAGCCAAGCAGTGCTTATGTAGCCTTAAACCGAGTAGTAGATGCTCTCTACGACCACAGTGTAGTTTTTTATCATCCTGGAAAAGATCGAGATATTCGAACAAGACTCATTAGTACATGCTCATACAAGGATGGATGTTTTTATATTTCTTTCACGCATTTTGCCCTATACATTATGTATGTTTTTAATAAACAAAATTCGTATACAAAATTTAAAGTTAAATCGGCTGTTGCCTTACATGGTCACGGTTTAAAACTTTACCCATTCTTGGTACAAAATGAATTTCGGTCTAATTTCGATGTATCCATCAAAGAATTAAAAAGTGCTTTAGGTCTGGCAGAAAATTCATACCCAGAATATAGAGATTTCAAAAGTACTATTCTTAAACCCCACATTGATGACATTAACTCTAAAACAGAACTTACTATTGAGTTTAAAGCAGTCAAGAAAGAAGGACGCAAAGCTAGTCATGTTAATTTTATAGTTAGAAAAAAGAAAACTATTGGAGCTAATCAACAAAGTGAAACTGGTAGTAACCAAGAGCAAAATAAAATAACTGCAAAAATGGTTTATTTAACGATAATTCAAAGTGAAGAATTGAGCTTGAGATTCAAAGAATCTGGTGAGACTACAGACGAATTAGTAGAAAGAATAAAAATTGATTTTAAAAATAACGAAGGTAATAGATGGATTGAAAAACTAGCAGAATTCAATATCGACTTTACTATTGAACAAAAAGTTTGAAAAATTGCTGCTATACCTAGAAAAGTACGATTTAATTCAAAATAAGATATATGTTCAGCTAAGATGTTCAGATGAACATGCTTAAACACGCGCTGAGGGATTACATTGAACAAAACAAAATTTAGCATAATGGACGCAAGTAAAGCTTTTAAAAAATCAAGAACAACAATCTATGAATCTATAAAAAGTGGTGAATTATCAAGAGATCATGATGGACTTATAGACTTATCGGAACTTATCAGAGTTTATGGCAATCCAGTCAGTGTTCAGTCCAGTACACGTACTGAACAAGTCCAGAAGGATGTACAGGTACACGTTCAGTCTGAAATTGAAAATGTATTAAAAGATCAAATTTCTTTACTCAAAAATCAGTTAGATTTAGCAAATCAAAGAGAAAAGTCTTTGATGCAACATATTGAAGATCTCACTCATAGAATTGAGTTTAAAGGCACGTTAGAACAGCCAAAACAAGAAAATACTAGTAAGCTAAATGAATCTACTAATCTAAATATAGCAACAGATCCTCGGCCAGAGATTGAGTCGAACTATGACGCATTGACTACTTTTGGGGAAGACAACAAGCGTATACCTATTCCTGAACACGTTGAACCGGAACCTAAAAAAAGGGGATTATTGGGCCGTTTAGCTCGGGCAGTTTTTACAGATGAGTAAGGTTTTATTGTTATTTTTAGCTAAACAAAAGTGTGGAACATTGCTTACTTATTAAGCGTGGAACGTGAAAAGTCATAAAAAAAGCCCAATCGGGTGTGATTGGGCTTTTCAATACGAAATAAACTATTGAATTAAAACAAATAATTTAGAGCATTTCGTATAAGGTGTATTATGTTAATTTTAGTAGAACTAATAAATCTATATATTTGAAAATGTCATTTTACTCAATTAAATACTCTTCAGATATTTCACACTGTTCAACAAAAAAATGATCATGTGAAACTAAAATTACAGCGCCCTGATATTGGCTAATAGCCTGCGATAGAAGCTCTCTAGACTCAATATCTAAATGATTTTCTGGTTCATCAAGCAATAATAAATCAATACCATCAGGATAGTGACTCATTGCTAATAATGCGACTTTCAATTTTTCACCACCACTCAGTTCTGATAGTTTTAATAAAGCTTTTTCACGACGAATACGTAACTGACCTAACAAATTTCTCCACTCAACTTCAGTAAGATTGGAGTTATAAAGTGCAAGGTTTTCGATTACGGATAAATCATTATTTAATAAACTAAAGTTTTGATCTAAATACAAACATGTTCCACTAAAGAAAATATCATCACGTTGATGGGTAGAAATCAATTTCAATAAGGTTGATTTACCAATTCCATTAGCACCTTTAAGATGGATTTTTTCGCCAGCTTTCAATGCAAAATTAATTTTATTTGTTGCTGTATGGGGTAGCTTTAAATCATGAATTCTTAAAATCTCTCCTTGCTTCGTACTCTGTAAGTGGAATTCAAACTTCTGAGCTTTGATTTTTTCTACAATGGTCTGCCTATTAATCAGACTATTTTTCAAATCATCAGTTTGTCGAGTTTGTTGGGCACGTAGCTTACCTAAGCTTTGTCCAGCATTTTCCTTTTTGAAATCTAGAAAAATCTTTGCTTGAGAATTAGAATCACGAAGTTCATTGCCTTTAGATTGACGTTTATTCGCTTTCATTAAGCTATCATGTTGCCGTTGTTTTAACTGCTTTAATTCTTTTTTCTCATTATTAATAGACTGAGTTAATGCATCCATGTGTAGCTGATGCTGTTGAATGTAATGCTCATAATTACCTTTGTAGTGTTGTAAGCCTAATTCAGTTAAAGCATAAATATGTTGGACTTGATTGAGTAATTGGCGATCATGACTAATCAGGCATACACCACTAGGGTGTGCCAAAATACTCTCAATTAACCATTGTCTAGATGTTGAGTCTAAATGGTTGCTTGGTTCATCTAAAAGTAGATAGTGATCCTTTTTTAAAAACAAACGACATAAAGCCAGCTTTGTTTTTTGTCCTTCACTCAGTTTTTCTGTTGGAAAGTTCAAATCCGTAGGTAAGTCAGCATTTTCAAGTATATTTTGCCATTTTTGTGGTAAATCCCAGGTATTTTCAACTAACTCATAATCATCAAAACTAGCTGTATTGTTCTCTATACGCCGAAAAGCATGATGTAAATGATCTACCTCTAATGCTTGTGCAATATTTTCAGCATTAAGGCGTTCTAATTGTGCCAAATAATCATGTTGGATATTCCATGAAACTTGACCACTATAATGAATATCTAAAGCTTGGCTTTGATCTAATATTCTGAACAATAGGGATTTACCTAAACCATTACGTCCAATTAATGCAGAAACCTGTCCTGATAAAAGCGTAATGTTTAGCTGATCAAACATTTTCTGTGTAGAAAATTCTAAATTTAAGTTTGAAGCAATACATGCATGTTGCATAAAAAATTCCTCATGTAGAGGATATGCAAAATAGTGAAGATTAACTTATAAAAAACAATATATTATTTAGGATATAAAGTAGAGACCAAGAATATATAGCCACAAGTAGAATCTATTTTGCACATCAAAAGTTTAAAAATAATGATGAGAAAATGACTTACTTCATTGGCGTTACTCTTGGGAGGATGATTTGAATAAGGTTATTTTATAATGATAAGACAATCTGTCAAGCTTGTACTAAAGCTTCTAAAAGTTATTTAACATAATGGCTGTTATACGAAACGAGAGTGTAAGCCCAAAGTAGAAATGTCCGGTTTCTCCAAAGTAAAAATGTCCGCTTTTAGAATATGCACTTTTGCAATTTTCTTAGCGGACGGTTTGATATGTTGGTGTCTATGTCGGATAAAGAACTTAAACGATTGTCGGTCTTACAGGAAATCTGTGATCAACGCATAACCCAGTCCCAAGCTGCTCAGCTACTTCATATTTCAGAGCGTCAGATCAGACGTTTATTGCAAAAATACAAAGCTCAAGGCCCAGCTGCATTAGCCCATGCCGGTCGTGGTCAAATCAGCAATTCCAGGCTTCCTGAAGAGCTCAGACTCAAGTGCCTCAATATTGTTTCTGATCAACTGCATGGTTTCGGACCCACTTTAGCGCATGAAAAGCTCACCACCGTTCATGGCTTTGATATTTCAGTGGAAACACTGCGTTCCTGGATGATTGCAGCCGATTTATGGATTCCTCGCGCCAAGCGTCTGAAACGCCCGTATCAGCCTCGTTATAACCGGGACTGTTATGGTGAACTGATCCAAATCGATGGCTCACACCATGACTGGTTTGAAGGTCGAGCCCCTAAATGCTGTCTGCTGGTATTTATCGATGATGCCACAGGCAAATTACAGCATTTACGCTTCTGTGAGTCGGAATCAACCTTTGACTATATGATTTCAACACGTTTGTATGTTGAGCAGCATGGTAAGCCTTTAGCCTTCTACAGCGATAAACATTCAGTCTTCAGGGTGAATCAAAGCAGTAAGAAAGACACCAAGATTACCCAGTTTGGGCGCGTACTCAGCACCCTGAATATCGATATTATCTTCGCTAATTCACCACAGGCCAAAGGCCGTGTAGAACGAGCCAATAGAACGCTTCAGGACCGTCTGATTAAAGAAATGCGTCTGGAAGGCATCAGTTCGATTGCCGAAGCCAATGCCTGGCTACCCTGCTTCATTGAGCAGTTCAATCAGAAGTTTGCCAAGATGGCCTTTAATCCCAAGGATCTACACCGGACTGTCACTGAAACAGCCGAAGAATTAGATGATATTTTTACCTGGCGTGAACCCCGCAGAGTCACGAATAGCCTGACGATCACTTATGATAAATGCGTATATCTCCTGGAAAACACGGAAGAAAACCAAAGATTGATTGGCAAGTATCTTGAGTTTCTGGAATACCCGGATAGTACAGTCGCGATTGAATATCAGGGAAGAAAAATCAATTACAGCATCTTCGATAAATTAAGTCAGCTCAACCAGCGAGAGATTGTTGAAAATAAACGTTTGGGTTCTGTATTAGCCCATATTCAACAGCAGCATGAAGAACTAGAACAACAAAATAAACGCAATCGTTCTCAAAAGATGCCAAGCAGACGTGCACAGAAAACAGCAATTCAAGAACGAAATCTAAATCCTGTGCTTGACTTGGAAATGTCCATATAGGACATTTCTATTTGGTTATTAGGTAGGACATTTCTACTTTGGAATAACAGAGAGTGTTAGAACCCATTTAAAGTGTCTATATTCTCACCAATAAAAATGTCCGGTTTCTCCGAGGTAAAATATGACTTTTGAACAAAAATAAGCCATTGTTTATTCTTTTTATTTCCAACAAAATTCCAGAACTCATCTACTTCGAGAGATTCATAATGACTTTGCTGAGGCTGAATTTCATAGGTTGATTCAGTTAAAGTACGTAAAACTTTACCGATACTGATGCGCTCAACTTCAGCAATATCTCGTATACCGCTGCCTCTGACCATCAACTGTAATATTTTACGAGTAATACCTGACTTACATCCTAGATAGCTCAGTGCATGATCACCAATAAACTGACGTTTACAGTCTTTGCACTGATAGTTTTGTTTCCCATCTACTTTGATACCATTTTTCTTTATACTATCACTGAGGCAGGTTGGACATTTGATTGCTAGAGTTATTTGCATTTCTCTATTTTATCAAAATCCAATCGGCTTTTTCTTCAGCATACTTTTTGAAACACTACCGAGGAGATTATTTATGACATTTAATAACAATGAAAATACACGTGTGTGGTTTATTACAGGTGCAAGCAGTGGACTAGGATACGAATTCACAAAAAAAGCATTGGAGTCAGGAGAGAAGGTTGTTGGTGTTGCTAGAAATATTGAAAAACTGAATGAGTTAAAATGCCAGTTTGAAGGAATGTTACTTCCTTTAAGTCTTGATGTTACTGATAGAAGTGCTGTTTCGACTACAGTGGAAACTGCCATTAAACATTTTGGAAGACTCGATATTGTCATTAACAATGCAGGGAATATGGTAATGGGAATGATTGAAGAATTTAGTGAAGATGAAGTTAGAAGCCAAATGGAAACTAATTTCTTCGGTACAGTATGGGTAAGTCAAGCTGTTATGCCGTACTTGCGGGCACAAGAATCAGGTCATATTATCCAGATATCTAGTATTGGTGGACTGATTAGTGGTCCAATGTCGGGAATCTATAGCGCTAGTAAATTTGCTTTAGAAGGATTTAGCGAGGCTTTAGCACAAGAAGCTGCACATTTTGGTATAAAAGTATCTATCGTAGAACCTGGAGGTTACTGGACGAATCTATACTTAAAAATGAGTTTTACTACACAGAAAAAAGAGTATGATTCATTACGTGAAAAGTTGGCCCAACAATATTCAAACGAATCGGTGGATAGTGATCCTAAGTTAGCCGCCGAAGCTATAATGAAACTGGTTAATAGTGAGAATCCGCCTCTCCGATTAGTTCTGGGAAGCCTTGTATATGATTTAGCTGTTGAAAATGCAGAAAAACGTATATTTACATGGAAAGAGTGGGAATCAGTCAGTCGTTCTTCGGAACATGGGATTCCTGCACCAGAAGGATACGGAATAATTGAGGAATAGAAACCCTAAGAAATAAACTCTCTAAACTACAAAAACTAATTAATGATTTAATATGTTTATTAACTTAATCGCTAGAAAGGGAGGCGATTGTATGGAATTGATAAAAATGAGAGGAATAGAAAAATATTTTGGAGGCAAGCTTCTTTTTACTTTTGATAAATTAACTGTTTTTAAGAACGATATTATTGGTGTAGTCGGGTTAAACGGAAGTGGAAAAACGACGTTGTTGGAGATCATTAACAATGATATAGCTCCTGACAAGGGAAATGTTGAGGTTAAGGGAGATATCTCTTATTATAAACAATTCGGTCAATACCACGAATCAGTAGATTCTTGGCAATTGAAAGAATTTCGCTCCAGCTCAACAAGGTGGTGTTTCAAAAAGTATGCTGACATTAAATGAAGCCATTATTGATGTAAAAAAAGGTTAAGTCGAAAGCTTTAAAATGGTTTTCAATCTTTTTTGAAAAATTGAGCCTGTAAATAATTTTGTGTAATTGCTTTTCATAAATTTAAAGGCGATTGCTTAAGCGGTCACCGAATTCAATAATAAAGCGGCTCATGGCTAAACGCCAGTCGCGAATAGGCATATTCCACTTTTTAGACGCTGCATCAATTGCCAGGTAAATCACTTTACGTACAGAATCATCCGTTGGAAAGACTTTACGCTTTTTGATCGCCTGACGTATTACGCTGTTTAATGATTCGATCGCATTGGTGGTATAGATGGCTTTGCGTATCTCGGCTGGATAAGCAAAGAAGGTATTTAGATTCTCCCAGTGTGTACGCCAGCTTTTGCTGATCTGTGGGTACTTGTCATCCCATGTTTGGGCGAATTGATCCAAGGCCATCAAGGCTGCCTCTTCAGTAGGTGACTGATAAACGGCTTTTAAATCCTGAGTGACCGCCTTGTAATCTTTCCATGATACGTATTTCAAGCTGTTACGCAGCATATGGATAATGCACAGCTGGATATGGGTTTGCGGGTATACGCTGTTAATGGCATCAGGAAAGCCTTTTAGTCCATCCACACAGGCGATCAGAATATCCTGCAACCCTCGGTTTTTAAGCTCAGTCAGGACATTCAGCCAGAACTTTGCACCTTCATTCTCAGCCATCCACATGCCGAGCAGTTCTTTCTGTCCATCAAGATTAATGCCTAAGGCAAGGAATACAGCCTTGTTGATAACACTGCCATTATGACGGACTTTAACTACAATACAGTCCATATAGACGATGGGATAGAGTGCATCCAGCGGACGGTTTTGCCATTCAGCGACTTGCTCCTTAACAGCATCAGTCACCTTGGAAATAAGCGTTGGCGATACATCAGCATCGTACATTTCTTTGAAAGTAGCCACGATTTCACGGGTAGTCATGCCTTTGGCATAAAGGGATAGAATTTGGCTATCCATTTGCGTGATACGAGTCTGATTCTTTTTAATTAGCTGTGGCTCAAATGTGCCATCACGATCTCGTGGTGTGGTGATCTCAATCTCACCATCATCGCTCAGCACGGTCTTACTGGAATAACCGTTACGAGCATTTGAACCGTTCTTACGAGCATTCTTTTCATGTCCGAGATGTTCGGTAAGTTCGGCATTGAGAGCCGTTTCAACAGTGAGTTTAGTCAACAATCGGGTGAATTGATTGAGATCGTCTTCTGTTTTGATTCCTTTAGCAAATTCTGCTGCAAGGTCTTTTAGTTTTTGTTCGTTCATCATGTTGCCTGACTCCGTTGTGAATATGAACATAGCAAATTCAGGCAATTACACAATTTAATTTA
>NZ_VOYP01000061.1:0-12120 GCF_013420235.1 Acinetobacter sp. YH01022
GCTTGGTTAGAAAAATGCAGAAGGCTCTGGAAAAACTGTGAAAAGCACCTAAATACGAGCCTTCAGTTCATTAATTTAGCCTTTTTAAGGCTACTTTTGCATAGAAAATATTCTGGATAGGTTCTTAGATATTTTTTAAGGAAGAAGTAGGCAGTGCCCAGATAAATCAGGCAATATACGGCTAAAATTGCAAGTGGTAACAGCGAAATGGATACAGGACTGCCGATGACCCATTGTTCTGTTTGTAATTTGGCATAAGGGGTGTAGGGAATAATGTTTGACCAGAACTGGGTGAATAAGGGCGCATTATTTAGCGGTAAAGTCACGCCAGCAAAACTTAAAGAAGATCCGCCATACACGGCAATAAAACCAAAACTTTTCGCCAGATCACGGGTGGCTAGAACAACGCTACTACTGATCAAGGCATAAGCACTATAGAGAAGAAATTGTCCCAATAGAATAGGCCAGAGCTGTCCCTGTATAAACCAGCCGCGAATTTCAATCAGCCAGAACATCCATAACCAGGTCCAAAAGCTGAAAATCAGCACATAAGTCATATTTTTGCCCAGCAGGGCAAGCAAGACATTTTGCTGTGCTAGCCACTGCTTTGTGGTATTAAATTTCAGTTCCTGTCCGACTGAAAATGCCACACAGCAGCAGAGCAATAAATGCAAAATCGCCGGGATCATGTACGGTTCTAAATAAAATTCATAACTTAGCCCGGGATTAAACAGCGGCGAAATTTTGACATTCGGCGTGGGGGCATTCAGATCAGGAATCTGGTTTTGCAAATAACTGTGTCCAGTAAAGTCGGCCAGTGCCTGCAAAGTGCTGATCAGCATGGCCGATGAAATGCTATTGCCGACACTAAAATAGCTTTGATTATAGGCAATACTGATCTGGGCATCCTTGGCTTGTACCAAGCGTTCTTCGGCACCTTCTGGAATAGTGATATAACCCCAGATTTTATTTTGGTTGAGTAGCTGTTCAACCTGGTCCTGACTGCTGGAAATGGTACTGATGCTCAGGGTGTTGTTCTGACGGACAGAATGTTCAATATTACGGCTCAGTTCACTCTGGTCCTGGTCAATAATTGCAATCGGCAGATGGCTGGGTTTACCTTGAGCAAACATACTGGTGAACAGCACAATCACAAAGCCAGGTGCCAGGGTGACCAGACACAGGTCCCATTTATGCCGAAGCAAATAGCCGAGTTCACGCAGTATGCCATGCAGCATAATTAGGACTCTTGCACTTTAAACAGTATGCTCATGCCGACTTTTAAATCCTGAATCGGCTGGACAGGGGTGAGCTGCATCTTGAAATTGCGAATATCATAGCCACCGGTTTGGCGTGTGGTTTTAATGGTGGCGAATTCTCCCTCGGCATCAATCTTTTTGATCTTGAACAGAGCTTTTTTGTTTAATGCAGGAATAAAGCCTTCAATCGATTTGGCCTGATAGACCTGTGCATATTGATCTTCACGAATATTCAGGCTGACCCAGAGCTCATCATCCTGAATAATACTGACGACTGGCACGCCCATAGCCACCAGTTCAGACACCTTGCCATAAGTTTTGGAGATGGTGCCATTGATCGGGGAAACCAGCTTGGTTTCAGCTTCCAGCGCATTGGCCTCCGCAACAGCCGCTTTGGCAATTTCCACCTGGGCATCGGCGGAGGATTTCTGTTCTGGCGTGCTGCCGCGTTTGGCACGTGCATATTGCTGATAAGCCGCTTCGGTCATTTGTGCGGCAGATCGTGCGGCAGCTTGCATTTCGTCACGGCGTTGGCGTGAAATGACGCCTTCTTTAAACAGGTTAGCGCCACGCTGATAGGTGGTTTGGGCCAGCTCTTGCTGGGCTTTCATGGCTTGCCAGTTGGCATATAAACTGTCGATATTTTCCTGTTGTGAACCGCGATCCGCTGTGGATTGCAAGGCTAAAGCAGATTGCAGGCTGGCCAGAGCCTGCTGCTTTTTAGCTTCAACTTCCGGACTAAACAAGCGGACCAGTGACTGACCTTTAAGTACTTTTTGTCCATCATGAATATATATTTCTTCAATGCGGCTCGGTACCTTAGTGCTGATATGGAGGGTTTCGGCTTCAACCCGCCCTTGTAGCTCCACTTCCTTGGGCTGATAACTTTTCCATAACCCAAAGCCAATGAGGCCTAGAAGCAAGATCAGTATGATGATGCCAACCACTTTAATGACAGCTGAAGATTTTGAATCTGTATTTTCAGTGGTCGGCGCTTGCGCTTGTTCTGAATAACTGAAAAATCCATCATCTATCTTGCTGTGCTGTTCAGAGGCCGTTTGAGTGTCTTGTTGATGGCTTGGAGCTGAAGTAGGGGTAGAAGTTCCTTTTGATGAGGTATTTTCTACATCTTGATCAGGCCTGTTTTGATCTTGAGTCATGTGGTTCCCCATCAAAAATTAACGAATATAACTGGTATTGCTTTGACTGACATAGTTTTGAAACTGTTCAATCGAGCCATGGCTTTGCAGCAAAGTGGCCAAGGACATCACATATTTATAAGCATTCAGTGCCATCTCGCTTTTTAAAGCATTCAGGCTATTTTGTGCATCAATCACCTGGGTGGCCGTTCCCATATCTTCTTTAAAAGATAAAGTTTGAATACGCAAATTTTCCTGGGCAGCTTGGACATTCTGTTGCAGTAGTTGATGACTTTGCTGGGCTGAGGTCATTTCATTGTAAGAGCTATAAATAATGTTTTCGACTTCCTGCTTGGTGCGTTCGGTCATCAGTTCAGAAGCATAACGTTGCAATTCTGCGGCCTGAACATTTTTGTTGTTATTAACGCCTGAAAACAGGTTATAACGTGCTGCTATACCGACAATCCAGTTTTGCTTTTCATCCAGACTATATTCGCCAAAGGCGAACAAATTAGGTTTTTTCGCAGCACTTTGTACCTTGACGTTGGCATTGGCCAGCTGAGTGTCCATCTGCATTTTCTGGATCAGTACAGATTGTTCCGGATAGCTTTTTAACAGCGTATTCAGGTTTTGATTTTGGCTAGAATTAACAAATAGGGGCGTGCTCAGTTCGGTAATCTGGCTGCGCTGTAACAGGTTATTAAGCTGAAACAGGCTGGATCTTAAATTGGCCGTTGCATTTTGCACATTACGCTCGGCATTATTCTTTGCCACTTCAAACTGCATACGTTGCCCTTTGCTGATAAAACCCTGATGTTCCAGCTTTAAGGCATTGCTGTAGTGGGTCTGCATGGCGTTGAAATTGGACTGGCTAGAGGCTAAAAGCTGCTTTTGCAGTTGGGCATTAAAATAGGCCTGAATTAGTTCAAAGCGTTGTACATCTTGCTGTTGTTTGGTATTCAATTGACTACGTTGTGCCCTGAGATGAGCTATTTCCTTGGTGCTGGAGGTCAGACCGCCGGTATATAAAGGCATTAACACTGAAACGGTAGGGCGGATCACTTGATCTTCCAGAATCACGTTGGCCGAGTCAGGGAATAGCCCAATACCGCTATGAATGGTTTGATTCAGACCTTGCTTTAAAGGATCAGAAATAGTGGATGGAAGGTTTTCTTGATTAATACGATCGTTGATGCCTTGAGAAAGTGTCTGTTCCAGATTGTTTTTAAAAGAATCAAGTGGCAGGTCGACTTCATTATGGAAAGCATAGGCACGCACATTTAAATCCACCCGGGGCAGACCTAAACCCTTGATCGCTTCAGCTTGTAATTGTGCAGCTTGTTGCAAAGCCTGATTGGCCTGCGTACTGTAGGAATCCTTTAAAATCGACTGTTCAGCCTGTGCATAACTGATGCTTTCGGCAAAGGCTGGACAAGCAAAAAGCAGACTAGCCGTATAAAGGCCAACACGAAAATTTTGTTGTATGAGGAGTGCAATTTTTTTTGGTTGTGCATGTAAACGCAATAACATCACTCAAACTCTCAATTTCTTTGTAACAATTATATGGCATAGATTGAATTGTATGTCTAATCAATAAGTTGTTGTCTTGTTTAATATGCATGTGTATAGCAATCACGTGATTAGATGGCTCATGCGAAGATATTACAGCAGAATTTGAAAAGAGAAGTAATAAGATGCAGTTGCACTTTTAAACTACGTCCCAAGTCGTGAAAAAGGAGTTGCTAAAATCAATCTTTATTGAGATTTTGACTTTAAATGTCCGACAGCATTGAAATATTTTCAGGATAATTTACTGCAAGCAACGCCTATCTGTGGTTAAATGCCATCATTTTATTGTGTTTCACTTTGAAAGGAAAAATCATGCGCGCGTACAACTTCTGTGCTGGTCCTGCTGCATTACCTACTGCCGTTTTAGAAAAAGCTCAGGCTGAATTGCTTGATTGGCATGGCAAAGGCCTTTCGATCATGGAAATGAGTCACCGTAGCAGTGACTATGTAGCTGTGGCAGAAAAAGCAGAAGCAGATTTGCGCAAACTGATGAACATTCCTGAGAACTATAAAGTATTGTTCTTGCAAGGTGGTGCTTCGCTGCAATTCTCTGCTATTCCTTTAAACTTGTTGGGTAAAAACAACAAGGCTGATTATATTCATACCGGAATCTGGTCAGAAAAAGCGCTGAAAGAAGCAAAACGCTACGGCGACATTAATGTTGTAGAAGCCGGTACCAGTATTAACGGTAAATTGGCTATTTCAGAGCAAAGCAGCTGGAACTTGTCTGACGATGCGGCTTATGTACATTATGCCGACAACGAAACCATTGGCGGCCTTCAGTTTGCGGGTATTCCTGAAACAGATAAACCACTGGTATGTGACTTTTCATCGAGCATTTTATCTGCGCCACTAGATGTATCCAAGTTTGGTTTAATCTACGCAGGTGCGCAAAAGAATATTGGTCCTGCCGGCTTAACTTTAGTCATTATTCGTGAAGATTTACTTGATCAGGCCAAACCTGAAATTCCAAGCATTTTGAAATATTCAGATCAGGCGAAAAACGGTTCTATGGTCAACACACCATCTACCTATGCTTGGTACCTATCTGGTCTGGTATTTGAATGGCTGCTTGAAAATGGCGGAGTCGATGCCATGCATCAGGTCAACCTTGAAAAAGCCAAATTACTGTATGGTTATATCGATGCCAGTGATTTCTATGCCAACCCGATTGCAGAAGCCAACCGTTCTATCATGAATGTACCATTTACCTTGGCAAAAGCTGAGCTTGAGAAGCAATTTTTGAAAGAAGCTGAAGCGAATCATCTGCTTAACCTGGCAGGTCACCGTTCAGTGGGTGGTATGCGTGCAAGTATTTACAATGCTGTACCATTAGAAGGCGTACAGGCTCTGGTTAACTTTATGGATGACTTTGCCAAACGCAATGCTTAATTCCTAAAGCTAAAAAGCCCATCACATGATGGGCTTTTTATTGGCTGAAATAAGCATGGTAAAAATAAGTAGTTAAAATAAGCTTAAAAAATAAAGTGATGCAAAATATAGGCAGACATAAACATACCCAAGACAAAAAATAGGGATGAAATGCCGTCTAACTGGAAGCGTTTAGTCAGTTGATGGCCAACTGTTTGTATATTTTCTTCTTGCACGATTTTCATGGAAACTCTATTCCGATTTATTTATCGTTAATTTATATTGCTTGTTTTTATTTTTATCATAAAAAATTGATTAAATAAAGTACTAAATAAAAATATGTAATTAAAATATTTATTTTATTGGCCAGAAGATCAGCTGGCTTGTCAGATGATTGCCATTACAGGGCTGTGCTGGATAGCAGGCATAAAAGTAAGGGCTAAAAATATAATAGCTGTGCTGTTTATTTAAAATAAAATTTTGAATTTAAAACTGTGGATAAGTTATTTTAATTTAAATTCAAAACCACCCATATAATGCTGGTTTGTGGATAAATTTTAATCACACTGTAGATAGAGATAATAAAACTTAGACTTCTTTCATAAATTCCTTTTATTTCTCCCAGAGGGAGAAAAATAAAGAGGGGATGAATAATCATGAAAGAAGAGTATTAAAAAAATAAAAAGCAGCACCATAACCTGAGAGGATAATCCTGTTGTGGTGCTGCTCTTGTTAGAAGATTTATTTTTTAGCGTAAATATTCACTTGAATCCATAAATTGCCACGAATGAATTGACCAATTGCAAAGTCTTTATAAGCCGGATTCTTGGTGGCAATACGAATCAGGGTGGCTGCCTGATTTTCATCATGAATCAGGGCGACATCATAAAGCGTATAGTCCTGATCCATAAATGACATCGAGGTTTTTCCGACAATATTGCCCTGAAACCAGGCTTCATCTTCCTGTCCCATATTTTCGCCATACAGATAGGCCACCATTTTGGAAAAATCGACAGTCACCGGTTCTTTGTCATCTTCCGATTTGGGCTCCCAAGCATCAATCTGTTCCTGCAAATTGGCAGGTGCCACGCCGTTATTGGCAGCCAGAATATCATTTAATGCACGGTGATGTTTGATGGAGGCCGGATCATCCACTACCAGCTGTTCATGATCTGAAACGGCTTCCAGTTCATAGGCCCAGGCATTGAGCTGCGCAAGATAGGGTTGATCTTTTTCATACTGGTCATGATTGACGCTATACAGTGTGTCAAAGGCATAGACAATGGTATTCGCACCCAGATTCAAGCGCAGTACCGCCTGAGTGTTGGATTTACAGGTGATAATCCGTTCAATGAAGGCATTTACTTTGTAGGGACTTTCAAAACTTGGAAAGGCGGTTTTGACCGCTTGAGGCTTGTTGTTTTCAACAGCAATGACTTGGGTCATTTGCACGTTTGCCTGTTTAGGTCCCTGAATGAGCCAGGCTGACGCGTCCATATCCGCTTCTTCTTTACATAAACCCATTGGCATCACTGGTGCATCAAGTGCCAGGCCTAACCACTTGGGCACATCGGTACATGGGTGATCTGTAAGCAGATTCCAATGTTCGACATGACTGCCAAAGTTCTGGTCTTCAATGGTGATCAGTTCTGGTCTATTTTGATTTTTCATATTCACAATTGATGTTGGGCCGTATTTATCTATTAAATCGAGGGTTATTGTTAAATTTCAAGTCAAGGGACTAAATTTAACCATTAAAGTCGTTAAAATAAACTCAAATCCTGTATCTGGATGCGATGAAGCCTGCAAGTGTGCCATGGAAAGCATGACCATGTGAGTTAAATCTAAAAACAGCAAATGAGCTGAATCAATTTAGCCATCCTCCTGTCGTATGGAATTTGCTAAACTACAGGCTATTCTTTTTTGACTATGGATGTGGTGTGCTGCCATTTAAACTTTGGGTCGATGCCGATGCATTGCCTAAAATCCTGCGTGATGTAATCATTCGCGCTTCTGACCGTTATCAGCTGGAAGTGACTTTTGTCGCGAATCAAAATGTGGGGATTACCCCGTCAGTACGGATAAACTCCATTCAGGTGATGAGTGGCGCAGATGCTGCAGATAAAGAAATTATCGAGCGCATGAAAGAGCATGATATCGTCATGACCCAGGATATTCCATTGGCTGCTCAAGTGATTGAAAAAGGTGGAATTGCTATTCATCCTCGCGGCGAGATTTATACCTCTGCCAACGTAAAAGCGCGTCTGCATTTACGTGATTTCATGGATTCATTACGCGGAGCAGGTGTCAATACGGGTGGTCCACCACCAATTTCTGAACGGGACAAGCGCGAATTTTCCAGTGCACTGGATCAAACCATTCAGAAACAGAAACGTAAAACAGCAGCCTAACTTGAGCTCCTCATGCCATCAAAAACCAATATCATGTCCACGTATGCCTTATTGGTATTTATCTGGGCAACCACGCCACTGGCAATTGTCTGGAGTGTTTCGGACTTGCATAGTTTGTGGGCGTTGGCACTGCGCTTTTTTATTGCAATGCCTTTAGCATTGGGCTTGCTGGTCGTTCTTAAAGTCAGATTACCTTTGAATGGAATCTCCCTGCATAGTTATATTGCCGGTGCCTGCAGTTTTATTGGTTCACAAATTTTTACCTATTTAGCCACAGCCTATTTAAGTTCAGGCATTATTGCCTTGATGTTCGGTCTGGCTCCGATTATGACCGGATTGATTGGCCGTTTTGCTTTTAACGTTCATTTGCATCGCTTGCAGTGGATGGGGATGTGCATTGCAGTATTGGGGCTGGGGATTATCTGTCTGGGTGGCAGTGACCATCACGTCCAGCCAATGGGCATAGGATTGATGTTGATCAGTGTTTTTGTATATTGCGCATCCATTTTCTGGGTCAAAAAAGTCAATGCACCGCTGAAACCCATGGCTCAAGCAACGGGTTCCATTCTGGTCTCCAGCCTGTTTGCACTGTGCATGTTGCCGTTGATCTGGCAGCATGCGCCAGATCATATTCCGAATACCAAGGCATTGATCGGTTTGTTTTATGCGGTGATTATGGCATCACTGTTGGCGATGTTCTGTTATTTTAAACTGGTACAGAACATTAAGGCGACGACCTTATCATTGACTACTGTGCTGACACCCATGTTGGCCATGTTGTTTGGAGCGATGCTGAATAATGAAAAATTATCGGTGATGGTTTTTGTTGGCGCTTTTATTTTATTGTTTGGCCTGTTTGTTTATTTTTATCGTGATCTTAAGGCGAGCCAGAATCTCGCCATCAAGATCAAGTCCAGCAGTTAAATCTCTAATCTTTATTTTTGCTGAGGTTGACACACTCGGCAAGTTTTACCCGGTCTTGTGGATGCAATGTAATGAAATAAGCACCAGTACGGAACTTGCCATTATCTTCTGTACGGCTATAGACGACTTGGGCCGTTGCTGCAATATGGAAGAAATTTTCAGGGTGGCTCAAGGTCACATGCACATAAGTGCCTTCCTGAATAGGGTGCTCGCTAAAAAAACTGAAACCAGTTTCGGAAAAATTGACATGTTCCGGGATTGGTAACATGGATTGTACAATTGCATCGTATAAAGAGCCGGTAATAAGGTTTAATTTTTGGTTGAATAAAGATAATATTCTAGCAATTTGTTGATCTTTTTCATTTAATTGTTCTAATTCGTAGTTTACAGCATGATCAAATTGATCTAATTCTGCGAGTAGTAGAAAATAGCGGGGCAGCACAAAGTTAGGATCATAAGGGTCATTAAGTGCGACATCATCAGAGATAATCTGATAATTAATTCGCAAAGCAGCATCGATACGAGACATAACGCGGCGTTCCATATTGCCGCTTTGATGCTGTAAATTTTCCATAATTATTCCTCGGACTAAATGGTATGTTTAAACCAATCTCGCTGTACATCGGGTTGAGATATACTCGTGCACGGCGTAGCAACCACTTTATTTCTTTTATTGCTCTGGTGTCTATGATCGGTCTCACCTTAGGTGTGGCCGTGTTAATTACAGTCTTGTCTGTAATGAATGGCTTTGACCGCGAGCTGAAAAACCGTGTATTGGGAATGATACCTCAAGCTACTGTTTCTTCAACACAAATATTAACAAATTGGCCAGAACTTGCAAAGAAAGTTGAACAGCATGAGCATGTCAAAGGTGTAGCGCCATTCACCCAGTTACAGGGCATGCTGACGGCACAGGGGCAAGTGGCTGGAATTATGGTCACGGGCATCGAACCTGAATACGAAAAGAAAGTGTCAATTATCCAGAATCACATGATTGCGGGGAGTATTGATAGCCTGAAAAAAGGTGAATTTGGCATTGTTTTGGGTAAACAAATGACCGATTCACTGGGATTGGGATTAAACGATAATATTACTTTAGTCCTTCCAGAAGCTACACCGTCGCCTGCAGGGGTGGTGCCTCGTTTCAAGCGTTTCAAGATTGTCGGTATTTTCAGTATTGGGGCAGAAGTGGATTCCATGATGGGCTATATCGCCCTGAATGATGCTTCAACTTTATTGCGTTTGCCGGACGGTGCTCAAGGTGTGCGTTTAAAACTGGATGATATTTTCCTTGCGCCAGAAGTGGCGGATGATATTGTCAAAGATCTGCCAAACAATTTCTATGCATCGAACTGGACCTTTACCCACGGTAATTTGTTTAGTGCGATTCAGATGGAAAAAGCCATGGTCAGCTTGCTACTGTTCCTGATTGTACTGGTGGCAGTATTTAATATTGTGTCCTCACTGGTGATGGTCGTCACCGACAAGAAATCTGATATTGCCATTTTGCGTACATTGGGAGCTTCACCTGCCACCATCACCCGGATTTTTATGGTACAGGGTACTATTATTGGTGTGATCGGTACGGTTTCCGGTGCCATTCTGGGGATTATCTTTGCTTCAAGTATCAGTGGCTTTATCGGCTGGTTGAATACCGCATTTGGTTTGAACCTGTTTGATGCCTATTTTATTAATTACTTGCCGTCTTATTTGCGTTGGCAAGATGTCGTGGTGATTGTGAGCCTGTCACTTATTTTAAGTTTCCTTGCCACGATTTATCCGGCACTGCGTGCTGCAAAAACCCAACCGGCAGAGGCTTTACGTTATGAGTAATCTTGTCCTCGAAGCGAAAAATATCTCGAAAAGTTTTACCGATGGCAAAACCACAGTTGAAGTGATTAAAAACTTGTCCCTGCAGGTCAAAAAAGGCGAGTTTGTGTCGATTGTCGGTTCCAGTGGTTCCGGTAAAAGTACCTTGTTACATGTGTTGGGGGGGCTGGACTGTCCAACAGAAGGACAGGTGTTTTTAAATGGCAAGCGCTTTGATAATTTAGGTGAAGCTGAACGGGGCTATTTACGTAACCAGCATTTAGGTTTTGTCTATCAGTTCCATCATCTGTTGCCTGAATTTACTGCATTGGAAAATGTCGCCATGCCACTGATGCTGCGCGCAGGAACAACCTATAAACAGTCTAAAGAACAGGCTGAATACTTGCTCAATCGGGTTGGACTGTCGCATCGCATGACGCATAAACCGGGTGAGCTGTCTGGTGGTGAACGTCAGCGTGTAGCCTTGGCACGTGCACTGGTGGCAAAGCCGGAACTGATGCTGGCGGATGAACCGACGGGAAACTTGGATCGTAAAACGGCAGTAAAAATTTTTGAACTGCTCAGTGAGTTACGTGATGAGTTCAATATGGCGATGCTGATTGTGACGCATGATGAACAGTTAGCCCAGACTGCCGATTCGATTTTGCATATGCAAGACGGTGTCTGGATTGATGATTAGACACTGATCGATAAATTTAAAAAACAATTGAAGCTCACTGCGGTGGGCTTTAATATTGCCTAAAATAAAAAAAATTATAATCACAATGATTCAAATCATCTGTATCGGCTGGGTGCTGGGTATTGCAATAATGGGAAAAACTCTTCCGATCTTGCAGTCTTTACTCCTTCCGTGTAGCGCTCTTTTCATCCTGACTCTTCTTTTAAAGCTGACTGTTTTAAAACAGATTCATGCTCTATCTTTTAAATTTTTACAGTGCTGTATTGGGCTGAGTCTGGGGATCACACTTGGCTATAGTTATGCCAATCATCAACTGAGCGAGCGTTTACAGCATCGGGAGCAGCAGACTGAACAGGTTGAAGTGATTGTCTATATTAAACACATCAATGAATTAGGCGATCAGACCATCCAGCAAAAAATTCAGGTATTGAATCGCCATACAGAAGTGGTGCAATGGCAGGTGTTTTTAAAACATGCAGCAGATTCAAGTTCATCTTCAGTACTTGAGTTAGGTCAATATTACCGTTTGCAGGGACAAATCCTGCCTGCGCATAGCTATGCTACTGAGGGTGCCTTTGATCAGGAGCAATGGTATATCCAGCAAAATATCATGTCTGGATTTAAAGTTTCATCAATACACAAGCTGACAGAACAAGAGGTTTATGCTTTAGGGTATGAACAATACCTAAAACAACAAGCTTCTGTTTCCAGTCAGATGCAACTCTGGGTTGAGCAGCAGCGTTTGGCATTACGCAATTTTATTCATCAGCAGCCCGTGCAGCATGAAGGTTTGATGCTGGCTTTATTGACCGGGGGCTTTGTTGCACAAACCTATCTGTAAAGGCTTTTTCAGCGATATAATTTTCAAATGAAGAAGCCTACACACAAAATCTACCGCACAACCAATTGGCCCGCATATAACCGAGCACTCATGAGTC